>JBGSQM010000024.1:0-11553 GCA_041738035.1 Cellulophaga sp. | reverse complement strand
GGTAAGATTAAAAAAGTCAACAAGAACTTCTGGAAGTAATAATTTCGAGATAGCTAATAAGGAATCTGAAAACATAGAATCTTTTTAGATTCAAAGTTCAGTCATTTATAATTACTCCACAACTTTTTGTATTGAGCCTTTATTGGTTCACAAATCGTCAACATTTTGCAATGAAAAATTTATGTTGACGATTTGTGAACCAGTTTGAACTTTTTAATACCAATAGTTGATTTGACTTTCGTCTCAAAAATGCTTAACATTTAAGACGACAACTATGAAAACAAATTCCACTTTTTCAACCCTTTTTTGGGTGTACAGCAAGCGTGCTAAAAACAATCAGGCGACAATTTATGCTAGAATTACAATTAATTCTAAAAGAGTTAATATTAGTTTAAAAAAGAAAGCCGACATAACCCTTTGGGACTCTTCAAGACAAAGAGTATAGGGAAATTCTAAAAATGCACGAATCACAAATCTTTATTTAGATGAAGTTCAATCTCTTCTTTTTAGTCATTACAAAGATTTAAAACTAGAACATAAAACAATCTCTCCGCAAATTTTAAAGTCTCGATTTCTAGGCGAAGAAAAAATTCAGTATTCATTACTGGACATTATCAATTTTTTTAATGATAAAATGTCAAATAAACTAAGCCCAAAAACTTTATGTCATTATAATACAAGCCAAAATTACATACTTAGCTTTTTGCACAAGGAATACAAGGAGGATGACCGTTTTCTGAGGGATTTAGATTATAAATTTGTCATTGGTTTTGAAAATTACCTGAGAGGTTATCGTCCTAAACATTATCTAGGTAAAATTGGAAACAATGCGGTAATGAAGCATATTCAGCGGCTTAGAAGAATGATCAATCTAGCACTGGATATGGAATGGATTGATAAGGATCCGTTCGTTAAATTCAAAGCTAAACTTGAAAAGCGAGAAAGAGATTTTCTCACTAAAAAAGAATTAGAGCAAATAGAATCATTGGCAACACAAATAACGAGACTTGATATTGTCCGAGATTTATTTATTTTCAGTTGCTATACAGGAATCGCCTATGTCGACATAATGACGCTTACTTCAAAAAATATCATTGAGGGTATTGATTCTGAAAATTGGATCATGGCGAATAGAACTAAAACAGGTACTCCATTTAAAATTCCTTTATTAACTAAGGCAAAAGTTATTATTAGTAAATATTCGTCTAAAACTGATGAAAATTCTAGCTTATTACCCAGGATTTCCAATCAGAAATTAAACAGTTATTTGAAAGAAATTGCAGATTTATGTGGGATCGAAAAAAATCTTACTTTTCATATGGCAAGACATACATTTGCCACTACAGTAACGCTAAGCAACGGTGTACCCTTAGAAACTGTTTCTAAACTTCTTGGTCATACCAAACTTGCAACAACACAAATATATGCAAGAGTTGTTGAGCAAAAAGTAAGTGATGACATGAATCTTTTGAGAGCTAAAATTGAAGTTCAAAAAGCAACATTAACCATTGTTAAATAAGGTTCAGATTTATTTTTTTAGTTTATCAAGCCATTTACGCCTATTTACATCAGGAAAAACGATGTTTTCTCATAGATGCACTTATACGTAAATCTTAGTTCTTGGTAAATGCGATGTAACGATTTTTTTTTCTTTTATCTCGTTTTAATCAAAAACTTCAAGAAGTTCAAATCGAAATCTAACGTGAAATTATTTCTCATTTCATAAATGAAATATAGCACTTAGGGATCAAAAACTATATTTTCAATTCTAATGGGTAATTCTTTCGTTTATCTAATTTATTCTTGCAATTTAATTTCAATATCTTTACTGTAGTATTTTATTTAAACAATGTCCGAAACAAACCGCGTAGAATACAAACGAGAATTGTCCGATTGACTCAAAAAAGAGGTTATTGCTTTTCTGAACTACCGTGAAGGTGGGATTCTATACATAGTTATTGATAAAGAAGGAACGTATGGTTTGGCAGATGCAGATGGCGACCAGCTGAAGATTAAGGATAGATTAAAGAACAATATTCGACCTTCCGCACTTGGTCTATTTGATATTGTGAATGAGGAAAGGGGCGGTAAGGACATTCTAAAAATCATCGTAGCTAGCAGTTCCGGAAAAACCTTTTAGCAATTTTGGAATAATAATTTTACTAAACGACAGAGGAATCAAGATTAGTTATATTTATTAATAACTTGATTAACCAAAAAATTACTCCATGATATCTTTTGAGATAATTTTTTTTTATTTTTAATAAAGAGTAATTAAGTCGAGGAAAGCTAACACTTATTAAAATAAAATTTATGTCAATAAAAATATTTTCGCAGTTATTTTATTCTCCTTCTAAAGTGTCTTTTAATTTCAATAAATAGTAATATAATAGATATTAGAATGCAAATTAAAATCACTGCAAAAGGATTTGAATTAATGAAGCTTTCAAATAAAATAAATAATTGTTCCATTTAGCTTGATGTTTTTAAAACTATTATGATGTTATATAGAAACAGTATTTTCTCAAAAGTTGAGTTAAAAATTCCCATCTTGCCGAGTCATATTTTTTTAAATGATTCCGAAACAAAACATGCCTATTTAATGCCTTACTTTTTATATGGCAAACATGTAGACGGTGTGGTATCCCATCCAAAATGCGGTTTGTTGAGTTTCCTTTTCGTTTAAAAACTTCCCTATTTGAAATTCCTTGGTCTCCATTGTGATAATAACCTGCTTTCAGTAATCCGGATTTTATTTTTTCAAACTCGGATCCGGTTTGATATATGATATCAATGTCGATTATAGGTTTTGTTGCCAGAAGAGGTACTGATGTGCTATCTATAAGCTCGATACAAAAATCCAGTCCTTTCAAGGCCTTATTGATTTCAAGTTTCAATTCCTCAAAATATCCAATCCAATTGGATGACTTATTCACAATAAACATAACATATTTAAATTTGACGTTTATTTCTAACAAAAAGCAATGACAAAAGACCTATCAACGTAGGAACGATAATTACGAATGAAATGACAGAGGAAAGTGCAAATAAAGGAGCCTGAGCAGTAGTTGAATCCTTCATTTTTTGCAAGGTATCTACAATTTCAGCTTGCGGTACGTTGTTCGATTTCAATTCAATTTCTTTAAGGTCCAAAACTGCATTGTACCATTCTGGATTGAAATAATGATGGTAAACATATAAGAAGGGATTATAAATAATAAAAGAAATGGCGCTAACGAAAATGGCAATTCCTATCCTCTGAAAAAGGGAAACCCTATACTTTCTAACCTTCTGTCCAATAGCCCAAAAAATCACAAAAATGGGTAGAAGTATTATTGCAATGTTCAAATATTGACCATACTCCAGATAAGTTGTATCCAATTTGGTATACCCCATAATGGTCGTATAGAAACAAAAGGACCACCCCATAAATATTCCCTTTTCATACGTTGATTTCAGAAAAAATAATTTTCGCATGATTGTTTTCGTTTTAGTTGTCAAGAAAGCGTCTGTGATAATTGATTTGTCCGATATGATAGTTTAGATGCATCAGCAAATGAATAAAAACAAATTCTACGGATGTTGGATACTCAAATTTTGAGTTTGAATATTCAGCCTTTAATTGTTTAGAAGTAATCGATTTTAACGCATTATCCACAATGATCATGGTTGTATTAATATCATAAATTAAGATTGCTCGTGGAACCTCGTCCAAAATAAATTCAAGTTCTCGGTTTCTCTCATACTTTGTTTTACCCAATCCAACCCCAATAAAATGGTTCAGGTCATCAATTAAAAGAAGGCAAAGATGACCAGCAGAAGTTGTAATTCCTTTGTCAACAATCCATAAGGCATATTCGTCTTTATATAGATTTATCTCGTTCTTCAATTTTTCAAAGTCTCTTTGATAGCCTTTTCTAATTAACCCTAGGTACATATAATCTACCATTGGTATTTTTCCTATTCTTGATTTTCAACCTCAAATATTCTATTTTGAGGGAAACCAATAAAAAATTATATACAAACAAAAACTGTATATCTTTAATAAATTTCATAATGTTCTTTTTGATTAATTTTCGTTAGGCTTCGTTTTAACACCGCTCTCAGATGATGATTTTTATAAACTTTACCATACATTTTTCTTTTCTTTTCACTTTCCAATTTGGAATGCTCAATTTTTATATGGATCAAAAAGAATGGAAGGGCCAAAAAGACAAGGAAGCACTTAATGTTTTTCATATTTTTTTGATTTAAATGACGACTGGTTTTAACACTAGGGAAAGCAATATCATCAAAGCGGAAAAAGCCAATAAAAGGGACGTAATAAATAACTTCATTGGACTGTCAAGTTGGTTTTTTCCGGCGAAAAGTCCCTCTACCTTTTCTGGAATATATAATTCAAAATAGTCGCCATATAAATAAAGGAAAGGAACACCTATCCATATGATGAAGAGTTTAAATTTGTTGTTTATTTGATAGTCCTTTAGCATGATATTTTATTGAATAATCAAACGGAACCGTTATAACTACGATTTTATAGGTCTTTTGTAACCCTTTATTTCTTAAAGCTCACCATGGATAAATGGTCGTAATTTATCTTTATCTGTTGATGGTAAATTATTGTAGAAAGAAGCTAATTCCTGTCTTATATATGTAATTCTAATAACCCTAACAATCGGTTGACTATTTAACGTTGTGGCTCTTACCGAAATGCCTACTAATTGCCCTTCGGAATTAAAAACTCCTCCACCACTCATTCCTGAAATTGCTTCGGCTTTCGCTACAAATTCCACAATAGGTTTATAGGGTATTTCACCTTCAACATCTCCTTTAGCTTTTAATAATTCGATGGCTGTTGCAGCTTCGGAATCTGAAAGTACTGTACCTGTAGAAACTGCACCATTCGGATAGTTTGTCCTGTCCTGTGGATATCCGACTACCAAAATCGTATCATTCACTAAAACGTTTGACCAAGTTTGGGAAGAAGTGGTTCTGTTATTCGGGTCATATATCTGTAATGCCTGTCCAGTTTGAACACTATTTGGATAAATTGCTAGACCATTGTCTATCACCCTTTGATTGTCAATAATACCCAGATAGAAATCGCTTTCTGGAAAAATTGTTGCATTAGTTGCAGATAAAGGTATCTTGGGATGGTATAGTTTAAAATCTGCAATTAATTCATTGCCCAATTGCACGTTGCCATTCAGCTTAGGCAATTGAGATCCTAAAAAAATACCATTGTTCACCCTCGTCAGATCAAAATAGGATTCTTCATTACTATCCCAAGTATCAACACCAAAGACATGATTTGCAGAGATATACAAGCCTAAATTATAATCGTTTTTTGTACTCCAAATTACCTTCGAAGCAGGGCCGCTTGTACCTACACTCCCTCTTACTTGATTAACTAGGTTAGCAAATCCTATGTCGGAATGATTAATAGCATCTTCAAGTTTGATAAGATCTGTACCTACAATTCCGTATGGGGGATTGGTAATTGGGATTCCATCATTTTTTGAACAACCCGATGTATTGAATAGGGAGCTGAAGAGAATCCAAAAAATCATATAATTGTTTTTCATGTTCGTAAAATTATTTTGTTATCAATTTGAGTTCTTTTTTTTACATTAAAATCACCATAAAATAGGTTCAAGATTTTCGCAGCTGCCGCTAATTATTGTACCATTCTTTTATTTGTGTGTGCAATTTTTGTGAATTTTTCTTTTATTCTCGACCTCCCTTATAAGTTAATACCTGAAAAGATCTGAAAATTACTTTTCAAGCCAAAACCAGATATTACTACATTTCTTTTAAATATTCATGTTGCCCCTTATCACTTGAACTGATAAATAAATAATTAAATCTTAGAAAAATATAACAACCACAGATTACTGAATACTTAGTTCTAATTAAATCTGTCGTTACTTTATTCAAAGGTATAATTCGCTTTATTTACTTGTGTCAAGCGAAAATAACCATATGCAAAATTTTGAGGGTTGGTTAGATTCATGCAGTTTCCCTTTACTGCAACGGGAGTGGGATCAAAAACACCAACACCCCCAATTTGGTTAATTAGAATATACATATAATCATAGTAAGCCTCTGAAATACCATGCATTTCTATGGAGACCAAATCACCCGGCTGGATAACATCAATTTTATCTGTGTCGTCATCCTCTTGAATTTCGTACCACCAATCAACTTCCTTACCATTAATGAATTTATCGTTTCCAACTTCAAATTGTGGTAGTAGATCTCCTTGTCTTTGAAATCTAAATAGGTAAAAATTCTCATCGTTGGCTGGGTCTGTGAATTCTACATGTAGTTCTAATTCCTCATCATCAAATCCATCCTTACGATCTTGATATACACCAGTAATATCTGTAATTGAAATCAAGGTTTCCTTTGCCGTATAGGTTTCACCATTATGAATAACCTCCAGCGTATACGAATGCCCTAAGACAGGAACAAACTCTGAGATTACATATTCTCCATTGTTTTGATCAACAAATATAAAGACATCCCCATTCGTATCGTTTGAAATCATGACCGTGGCGCCTGTCACTGCAGTATTACTAGTCGCATCATAAAAAGCGGTCGATTTTCTTAACCGAATCGTTTGTTCATTACCGGAAGTTCCTTTTTCCCAATCAATGGAGGCCTCAATCACTAATCTGGTAGTTGCTGTTTGCACGGGTACTTCAATAACATCGGTGCATGAAGCTAAAATAAGAGCAAATATTAGAATTATAGTTTGTATATGAATTTTCATGTTATTAAAATTTAAAATTATAAGTTATCGAAGGAACTATTCCGAAAATAGCTGTTCTGGTGGCTTCGTTGACGGCCGTTTCCAAATTTTGACCAAAGGAAATAGAGGCCGCATTTTTACGGTTATACGCATTGTAGATGCCCAATACCCATTCCCCTTTGAATCTGCTTTCAGGTTTACGATTCGGTTTGTAATTAGCCGATACATCTAGACGGTGATAAACCGGTAAGCGGTCCGAATTTCTATCAGCATAGCTGGCGACCGAAATCCCTTCGTATTCATATTGTCCATTCGGATAGGTTACTGGTCTACCGGTTTGAAAAACGAGATTGGTTCCAAAGCTCCACTTATCGTTCAAATTATATGACCCGGAAATTGAAACATCATGAGTTCTATCAAATGGTGTATTGTACCATTTCCCATCATTAATTCCCAATCCGCCTGCATTGCCACCTGGAGTTCGTTGTTCAGATTTTGAAAGGGTGTAGGCAATCCATCCCGTTAATTTACCTTCATTTTTACGTATTAAAAGTTCAAGTCCATATGCTCTTGATTCTCCCGTTAAAATTTCCGTTTCTATCGTATTCTGTCCTATTAAGTCAGACCCATCGATATAATCGATTCTATTATCCGTGTTTTTAAAATAAATTTCTGCCTCCATAGAATATGCTTTATACTTGAAATCCCGGAAATATCCCAATGCATATTGATTTGACAACTGTGGTTTTATATACTGTCCGCTCGGCGCCCATACATCTAACGGAGTGGCCGAAGAGGTATTCGATAACAAATGAATGTATTGTGCAGCCCTTGAAAATCCTGCTTTTAATGAAGATTCATCATTTAAGGTATAGGCTAAAGAAGCCCTTGGCTCTAAATTCCCGAATTGTTTTATAACATCATCTTTTTCATAATTTGTTTCTCCCACTGCGGTTCCGCGTTCATATATACCTAACTCTGAATTATAGAGTACAGGTTGGTCGTTAGCATATTCAAACATCGCTTGACCGCCAAGCCTTGTGAATGCACTATAGCGTAATCCGTACTGGGCGGTCAATTTATCTGTCAGCTTATGTTCGGCATTGACATATACACCACTTTCGAAAGCCTTCTTGCGGTCCAGTACTAGAGGATTTACCGCTGATGTCTCGGAAGTAGGTCGAATCTCCCCAGGGTCAAAATCATAATAGATTCCGCTAGCTCCAAAATCGAGTTTAAACTTGTCACTGAAATAGTATTTTAAATCGTATTTGAGATTATAATTAGTAATTGAAGAAACCCAATCGAACTCGGCTGTTGTAATGCCTAAAATATAATCGTATTTACTGTATATCGCAGAAAGATTTGAAAAAAGTCTGTCATTATAAATATGATTCCAACGCAAATTCCCCGTTGAATTACCATAGCTACTACTGAAAATATTACCTAATTCGAAGGCATCTCTACCAAAATACCCAGAAAGAAAAATTTGGTTATTCGTATTAATCTTGTAATTCGTTTTTAAGTTTAAATCGTAAAAACTAACACTGTTATCATTACCAGAAGCTTTTAATAATACATCGGCATACGAACGTCGGCCAGCAATTAAAAATGACCCTTTTTCTTTAAATAGAGGTCCTTCAAGGGCTAGTCGACTTGAAATAATTCCGATACCACCTGTGGCAGCAAATCGCTTGCTATTGCCATCTTTTTGACGTACATCGAGCACAGAAGACACTCTGCCACCATAACGGGCAGGTATTCCCCCTTTGTACAATTTTATATCTTTAATAGCATCGGCATTAAAAACAGAGAAGAACCCAAACATGTGCGAGGTGTTATAAATTATAGCTTCATCTAATAGCACTAAATTTTGGTCACCAGCACCACCGCGTACATGAAAACCGCCTGTTCCTTCTCCATTATTGGTAACCCCTGGAAGCATTTGTAAAGACTTTAAAATATCTACTTCACCCAAAACAACCGGCATTTGCTTTACAGTTTCGATATTCATTTTAAGTACGCTCATTTCGGGTTTTCTCAAAAGGGCTCTTTCAGGCTCGTCGGCAATGACCTCTACTTCATCGAGTTGCGTAGAAAACTCTGAAATCTCGAAATTAATTTGTTGATTAGTAATAAGGTTGATATCCTGTTTTATGTCGGAATAGCCTATATAGGTAATTAATAGACGGTACTTTCCTTGTGGGGCGGTAATAGAATAAAATCCATATTCGTTGGTGATTACACCGATAGAAGTTCCTTCTAAAAAAACAGAAGCACCAAATAGCGTTTCTCCATTTTCTATATCACTAATTTTACCGCTAACGGTGTAATTTTCTTGACAAAAGACAATACTAGACACCGCCAGTATCATCATGGTCATTAATTTTTTAAATTTCATTTTATTTTTCAATTTTTGTAATTATATAATGATATATCGTAATTGATATTTTAACAATAGCCCATTGGTTTTTTAATATTTTGATTAATTGAACTACCCTCTCTTTTTAAAACCTTTACTATTGTGATTCGCTATTGGAGCTGCTTAGTTAATTTTTTTAATAGAACTGGCCTGAAATTCTATAATTTCTACGGTGCCTGGAATAATACCTTTTCTAACTCTGGTAACTCCTCGCAATTCAATCTTGTCCCCTTTTTTTAAGTCAAAAACCAAATTACCGTAGGCCTTTGGAACAAAACATAATCTCCCAACTGCTCTTTTGACAAAGTGTTACTGTTTGCTTCAGTGTCTGTAGGAACAACTTGAAAAACTATATGATCCTTTGGAACTTTGGTCTGCCACATATTAGAAGCATTCGGAGAGAAAAATTATACATCTGTTATGACATCTGCTCCAATATATCTTTGGAATAAGCCGGATTAATTACTTTAGAATAAGATACTTTTGTCCCCGAAGGTAGCGTTGAGGTGGAATTGACGGTCATCATCCCGGAGCAACTCACAATAAATATACTTGCTGCGAGTACTGGATATTTAAATATTTGTTTCATGTTATTTGTTTATGTCACCTACTTCGGATTATGATTGGCTTTTCGGTTAATTCCCAATATATTAGAGTTATTAAAGAGTCTTCTACGGCATTATTTTAAACACTTTACGGTTTCAGCGAAGAATCCGATTTTGAAAAATTCATTTTTTGTTCTTCCAATTCTTTTATGTACAATAATCCATTATGGTTTATTTCTATCTTAAATAATTCCGGGGGCAAAATTATGTAGCGTTGATTTTTCAAACCGTTAACTTTAGTTAAGAAATGAAATTGACTACTCTAGTTTTTCATTTATTCCTATGCGAGATTTTAGATCTTTCCAGAAACCAAAAGTCAAGATCAGAATACCAAATATTTATTTCTAAATGTTTATTATTAATTTTCAGATATACTAATTGATATAAGTTTCAAGTTTAAATCCCTTATCCGGTTTAGAATTCCATGCAGAAATGCTTCATCTTTAATTTTTCCGGAAAGAACCGTATTATCTCCGTCATAATTGACTTCCATCCCATTAAAGGATTTTTTCCATTTTTTATCAAGATGCCCTCTGATCTTTATTTTTGTTATGTTTTTCATATTTTGAAGAATTAAATACAAGACAAAAGTAGGAGGCACCCAGTTGAAATTAATCACCCGCGCGGGTGATTTTATGAGTAAATAATTTCGTGGAGACAATCTAGTGCAAAGAGTCGATAACTGGCAGATTGATTAATCAATTGAATTTGTTTTGCTTTCAAAACAGCTTTAAAACGGGGTTATATATCAAGTTTAAGGTAAATATTCTTTAAGTGCGTTTTAAACCTTGTTGACATAAACAGACAGTTTATCCGCAATTTCAAGATTCGTCAATTTTTGAACAATAAGTTTTAGTGTTTCTAGTTCACGCTAGCTTAATTCAAAATTTGTATAATTTTGCTTTTTATTAATTGCGTACTTGAGCTTGTCTCTAAATGTCGCCGTTATTTTTTTGTGGTTGTTGTGAATGAATTAGCTTTCCCTTTTAATTACTTTGTAAATTCAACTACTTGGGCACTCACTGTTATAGTTCTTTTGAGATAGAAAGGGGTAAAACCACTGACTTGTTCCTCTGTAGTCACGTTCATTATGGCTTGGGAACAATTCAGCAAGTTGGCGTTCTTTATCATCGTTGAATATGCATTTTCATACAATTGCCTATTATTCAGCCCTCCGATCTCCAATAAATATGGCATCTCTGAGCTTCCGCTAACCTTATCAATTACTTTGAAGTTATCCCCACTTAAGTAAACCTCAGTGGCGTTTTGATTATGAGTGGCAACTAAAGCCATGCCAATGTCACATGAATTAAGAAATGCCGCGAGAATTAACAATAAGGAATGAATGCCAATCTTTTTCATTATAGTAATTATTTATTATTATACACCCATTAAAACCTAAATTCGAAATGCGGACCCATCTCACCGATAAAGTACTTTTTCCATTTATTTTCTTGTGCTTTAGAGTTTTTCAGCTATTTTGTTTCTCAAGTGACAGGAAGTGAGGATGATATTGCTTCTTCATCAAAGGTTTTAGGCAATAAAACTTCTAGTTGATTTGAGGCAATTTTTTTGCAAGAAAATTGAGTGGTACCAAAATGTAGAAAAGTTGTTTTTAAAAGAATAGATTTTTGCATATCCGTAATTATTCCATAATCATGGAATAATTCCTATTTTTGTGCTGGTATTTAAATCGAAGTTATGGATATTTTTTTATTTGCAGTTCATTTTACGGACGAAGAAAGCTGTCGTCTTCATTATAAAGAACAGCG
>JBGSQM010000007.1:0-24278 GCA_041738035.1 Cellulophaga sp. | reverse complement strand
TGGTAAGATTAAAAAAGTCAACAAGAACTTCTGGAAGTAATAATTTCGAGATAGCTAATAAGGAATCTGAAAACATAGAATCTTTTTAGATTCAAAGTTCAGTCATTTATAATTACTCCACAACTTTTTGTATTGAGCCGTAATTCATCAACCGTAAAGACGGAAATTATTAGTTTGAACAAACCCAATTATATTGCCCATATCATACTATTTACCATTTAAAATTACTGTAATAAAATGTGTCTTTTCCATTTTTATTCCAATTTTAAAAAAAACCGTAGTTAAAGCTATGCTTTGTTTTTCAATATTATATAAAGAAAAAAGCCATCATTTTCTTTTATATTAATTTGAAACAATAACTGTTATAACAAATTCAATAAAAGATAAAAAAGTAAATCAATATGACCTTAAAAAGTCAGTGTTATTAAAAGGAAAAGTAATTTTGAGCTATGTAAATTTAGGAATGGATTGCAAATACTAATACTACTTTTTGTTTTTATTAAAAAGACTATCCATAATAACTTTGATACCATAAAAACCATATGATATAGCGGCGATGGCAATAATTATCCCTAAAATAAGTACGTATATAAATAGTTGATGTTCCTGGTTTTTAAAGGCTTGGTATATAACGGTTGGTGCTAAAAACATTAAAAATACCGTATAAGCCAAAAATTTAATTCCTTTTAATAATAAATCTTTATCTGTATGCATCCCATTAATTTTTTATTTTTCAATTTATTTCTATTTAGAAATTTGACCAAAAAATAATTATTCTATGATAATTGTTTTTTCGTAAGTTTCGCAGATGGCAAAATACCCTAAAGGAAAGTTTTTATTAGGAATAATATTTTCTAGTGTTTCTACACCACTAAAATCAGTATCTGTAATGTTCACGATATTTCCTAAAACAGTGCCAGCTGGTGTTTGGAATGGTCCTTGGGTTTGGCCGCTTTGGGCAATAACTTGGTTGAGATAGTCAAAAAATTCAAAGCTAACTCCTGAAATACTTATTTTTAGTCTCCTCCCTATTTCCAATCGGTCATCGTAAAAATAGGAAAATACAAATTGTTGATTTTTAAAAAATTCATCTTCCACGGTAAGGTATTCATCAAAATCGAAATCAAAAAGGTAGTAATCGTTTCTATTAGGTAAATCAGTAAATGAAACTTCTAATTCTGTTTGTTCCCCACCAAATACATTAGCTATGCTTTGTTCTATTGAATCAATATCAGGAGCTGGAACATAATTCGTTATTGACACGTATGTTTCACCGTTATATAAGATGTTTAGTGCCACCCTTCCTTCAATTAAAAATTCTTTAGGTACCACAACTTCATAAATTCCTTCTTCTGTTGTAGAAGGTAATAATATAGCGGTATTGTTTGAGCTTAAATCAATATTTCGAATCGTTATTTCAGTTAAGCTTGCAGGTAGAATACTATCAAAAAAAGATGCGCTTTGGCTCGCTTTTATTTTAACAACAATCATATCTAAACTAGAGTCAATGCGAATTAAAGCATCAATGACCAGTCTTGGTTCTTCCGATGGCACCTCTACGTCAATAACATCTACACATGCTAAGTTAATAACGGCTATTAAGGTTATGTATAATTTTTTTGTAAGCATTATATTATAATTTAAAATTGTAGGTAACCGATGGGATAATACCAAATATAGCCGTACGAGTGGCTTCATTTCTGTTCGTTTCGTTGTTTCTACTGAAATTGATTGAAGCGGCATTTCTTCTATTGTAAAGGTTATAAATGCTAAATACCCATTCTCCCTTTATTTTTCTGTTAATATTTTTTGATGGTGTTAAAATGGCGGAGATATCAAGTCTATTAAAACTTGGTAATCGTTCACTATTTCTTTTACCAAAATAGGGTACGGTTAATCCTTGGAATTCAAACTGACCTATAGGAAAATTAGTAGGTTGCCCAGTTTGAAAAATAAAATTAGCATTAAAACTCCATCTTTCGTTTAGATCATAACTTCCAAATAAAGAGATGTCATGGGTTTTATCAAATGGCGTATTATACCACTCCCCAGCATTGATTCCTGTTTCTCTTGCACTTATACCATTTGTTAGCGTGGATATCCTTCCAGGCGTTCTTTGCTCAGATTTAGATAGGGTATAAGCGAACCACCCTTGAAATTTACCCTGATTTTTTCGAAATAAAAATTCTAAACCATAGGCCCTCGCCTGGCCATTCAAAATAACTTGTTCAATGGCATCATTGGCAATTAAATTTGCTCCATCTATATAATCAATGCGATTCTGAACATCTTTATAAAATATTTCTGTTTCTATGGTATATTGATTATTTTTTAAATTTTTGAAATAGCCTAAGGCATATTGATCTAACAATTGAGGTTTGATAAATGGCCCGCTTGGTGTCCAAACGTCTAACGGTGTGGGGGAATTTGTATTAGAAAGTAAATGTAAATATTGACTTAGTCTGGTGTAACTTCCTTTAATTGAAGTGTTTTCATTTATGGTATAAGATGCAGCCATTCTTGGCTCTAAGTTCGCAAACTGAGCAATTGTTTCCGATCTCTTATTGCCGGTAGATCCTATGGGGGTTGCTTTTTGATAAATCCCGAGTAAAGGATTAAAATTCACTGGATTATTGTTTTCATATTCAAACAGCTCATCTTGCCCGAGTCTATTAAAAACACTAAGTCTAAGTCCGTATTGAACACTAAAGTTACTCGTTATTTCTTGTTCTACATCTACATAAGCTGCAAACTCATTAGCAAATTGTTTGGTCAGATTATTTTCTACGATTCCTGATGATGCTCTACTAGGGCTTATTTCTCCAGGATTAAAATTGTAATAAATATTATTTATACCGTAATTTATTTGAAGATTATTGTTTATGTAATGCTTTAAATCGTATTTAAAATTAAAATTTTGAATACCTGAATTCCAATTAAAACCAATAAAATCTAACTTTAGGCCATAATAATAATCAGAATAAATCAATGAAAGATTAGAAAATAATTTATCAGAGAAAAGATGGTTCCATCTAAAATTCCCAACTGAATTACCGTAAGTATTTACAAAACTTTCACTCAGGCTAAATACATCTCGGCCAAAATAACCGGAAAAGTAAATACTATTTCTATCGTTTAATTTAAAGTTTAATTTGGTGTTTAAATCATAAAAATAGGCTTTATTATCAATATCAAATAAGGGTAAAAACAAATGGGCATACGACGATCTTCCACCAATTAAAAAGGCAGATTTTTCTTTTTTGATGGGGCCTTCAACTAATAATCTACTCGCAACAAGGCCAATTCCACCGTTGGCTTTAATTTCATTGCTGTTACCTTCTTTCTGGAAAATTTCTAGTACTGAAGATACCCTACCTCCGTAACGCGCTGGAATTCCTCCTTTAAATAATTTTATATCTTTTATTGCATCAGGATTAAACACTGAAAAGAATCCAAAAAGGTGCGATGAATTAAAAATGATAGCCTCATCCAATAAAATTAGATTTTGATCAGCAGAACCACCTCGAACATTGAAGCCTGATGCTCCTTCTCCCGCATTACTAACACCTGGCAAAAGTAAAATGGCCTTTAGTACATCAACTTCTCCAAGTACAACGGGTACTTTCTTAATACTGCTAGCGGATAATGTATTTACGCTCATTTGGGGATCACGAATGTTTGTTTTTTCAACATCTTCTACAAGAATTATTTCGTCTAACATTTCAGCACTTTCTTCTAACTTATAATTTAATTTACTGTTTTCATTTAGTTCCACGGTTTCAATAATGTCTTTGAAACCGAGATAACTGATGACCATTTTATATTGCCCTTTTGGCAATGTTAGGGAGTAGAAGCCGTATTCATTTGTTGTAACACCGGTAGCTAGTTCAGGAACAGCAATGGTAACACCAATTAAGGTTTCATTACTGCTTTTTTCGCTAATTGTGCCACTTATGGTATATTTTTCTTGTGCAGATAAAAAAATATTAGAAATAAAAATAGCGGATAAAATAGCTTTCTTTAGGAAATTCATTAACTACAATCTTTTTTACAAAAATACTAGCTTTTACAACATAATTCTAAATAAAAAAGCCTTTTCTACAGGAGTGAAAAGGCTTTTGAAATTCTTATAATTTGGTACTTATATTTTTTCAAGAATCGTATTAAAAGTTTTACTTGGTCGCATGGTCTTCGCAAGAAGATCATCATTTACTTTGTAATATCCTTGTAAATTAATTTTTTTTCCTTGAGCTTCATTTAATTCTCTAATGATTTTAGTTTCATTCTGAAGTAAAGAATCATAAATCGGCGAAAAGATTGCTTTTAGTTCGGTATTTTTATTTTGTTTAGCTAAGGCTTCTGCCCAATACAAGGCTAAATAAAAATGACTTCCTCTATTGTCTAATTCGCCAACTATTCTTGATGGGGATTTGTTATTATCTAAAAATTTTTCTGTTGCAGTATCTAATGCTTCTGCTAAAACTAGGGCTTTTTCACTATGGTATTTTTCGCCATAGTTCTCTAAGGATACTCCCAATGCCAGAAATTCTCCCAAAGAGTCCCATCTTAAATGTCCTTCTTTTAAAAATTGTTCAACATGTTTTGGGGCAGAACCACCAGCTCCAGTTTCAAAAAGACCACCACCATTCATTAAAGGTACTATAGATAACATTTTAGCACTTGTGCCTACTTCTAAAATTGGGAATAAATCCGTTAAGTAATCCCGTAAAACATTACTTGTAACGGATATAGTATCTTCTCCCTTTACAATTCGCTCCAAAGTTACTTGAGTAGCTTTTTCTGGGGATAGAATTCTGATATCTAATCCTTCAGTATCATATTCTGGAAGGTATTTATTTATTTTTTTAATTAATTCAATATCGTGGGATCTATCTTCATCTAACCAGAAAATAGTGGGTAAACTCGTGGCTTTTGCTCTTGATACCGCAAGTTTGATCCAGTCTTGAATAGGCGCATCCTTTACTTGGCACATCCTCCAAATATCACCTTTTGAAACTTTATGTGAAATTATAATGTTTTTTGTATTGTTATCAATCACATTAACAAGGCCTTCACCGGTAATTTCAAATGTTTTATCATGTGAGCCATATTCTTCTGCTTTTTGAGCCATCAAGCCAACATTTGGCACTGTGCCCATAGTGGTTGGATCAAATGCACCGTGTTTTTTACAGAATTTAATGGTTATTTCATAAATACCCGCATAGCTGCTATCAGGAATTATGGCTAAAGTGTCTTTAGCGTGTCCGTTTTTATCCCACATTCTGCCAGAATTACGGATCATTGCTGGCATTGAAGCATCAATAATAATGTCACTGGGCGCATGTAAATTGGTAATACCTTTTTCAGAGTTAACCATAGCCAAATCAGGACCATTAGATATGGTTGCATCTATTTCTTTAACAATTTCATTTCTTAGATTTTCGGGTAAGCTATTTATTCTGTTCAATAAATTCGCTAGACCATCATTGGCGCTAATTCCTATTTCATTAAAAGTTTTGTCATATTTTTTAAAGACGTCTGCAAAATAGGTTTCTACAACATGACCAAAGATGATGGGGTCTGATACCTTCATCATGGTGGCTTTTAAGTGTACTGAGAACAAAATGTTTTTCACTTTAGCAACTTTTAATTGTTCTTCTAGAAAAGTAAGCAATGCTTTTTTACGAAGTACCGTTGCGTCAATAATTTCAGCTTTTAATAAAGCGATATTTTCTTTTAAAATTGTTTTTGAACCATCTTGAGTTATAAATTCGATATTTACGGTTGTTGCTTGTAGGATAGTTGCTGATTTTTCGTTAGTCTTAAAATCATCCTTACCCATTGTGGCCACTTGGGTTTTTGAGTCTGACGACCATGCGCCCATGCTATGGGGGTTTTTTTTCGCATAGTTTTTCACTGCTCTTGGGGCCCTACGATCGGAATTGCCTTCTCTAATTACAGGATTAACAGCACTACCTTTTATTTTATCGTATTTTGATCTTATTTGTTTTTCTGCATCATTATTAGGATCATCAGGGTAGTTTGGCAGTTGATATCCTTTACCTTGTAATTCCGTGATGGCTTCTTTTAACTGGGGAACTGAGGCACTAATATTAGGCAATTTAATAATATTCGCATCTGGGTCTGTTGCTAATTTACCCAATGCCGCTAAATCGTCAGCAATACGTTGGTCTTCGTTTAAAAATTCAGGGAAACTTGCAATTATTCTTCCTGCAAGTGAAATGTCCTTCGTTTCAATAGTTATGCCCGCTGTTTTTGTAAATGATTTGACTATAGGCAGAAAAGACTGGGTTGCTAAAGCAGGAGCTTCATCAGTCTTTGTATAAATTATTTTTGGCATTATTATAAAAATTTTATATCATAAAAATTAAGCGGTGCAAATATACAATTTTCCCTAGTTGGAATTAGCTGTGATTTTCGCAATATATAATGCAATTTTTTGTGAAATACTGATAAAAAAAAGAAAAAGCCATATCATTGTTTATAACATTGATATGGCTTTTATAAAATAGTTTACAAAAGTGTTGTTTTGTCTTTTTACAAAACGGCAACCATTGATTGCATTTGCGTCACTATTTGATTTATTAAAAATAGTTTAAATTTTCGAAATTTCAATAAAAAGAGGGTTTTTTTTTAAATTTTTAACATAAAAAAACCCCGAATACGGGGTTTTTAAATATATCATGATATGAAAATTAAGAACGAATTTCTTTAATTCTTGCTTTCTTACCAGTAAGACCTCTAAAGTAAAAGATACGAGATCTTCTAACTTTACCTTTTTTATTCACTTCAATTTTCTGTAATGCAGGCATGTTCACAGGAAAAATACGCTCTACACCAACAGTACCTGACATTTTTCTGATGGTAAAAGTTTCTGTAGAACCACTACCTCTTCTTTGAATTACAACACCTCTAAAAAACTGAGTACGTGTTTTTTCACCTTCCTTAATTTCATAATAAACAGTGATAGTATCACCTGCTGAGAAATTCTCAAAATCTTTTCTAGTTACAAATTCGTCTTGAACAAATTTTAATAATGCTTCCATGGTTTTGATTTACTTTTTTCTATAAAGCAACATTCACGATTTTCGTCAGAGGTTAATTTATTGGATTGCAAAAGTAATCAATTATTAAAAAGTAGCAACTTAAAAAGTTAATTTATTTATTGTTTTTTGAAGCTTAGGGCTAAAAGTAGTAAACCAACCCCGAATAAAGCATAAAATGCGCCTGATAGAAGGGATATTATAGAGGTTAAAGACGAAAAATTAGGGGTGTCATTAAAATAATAGCTATAAAAAATAGGGGTGATAATTTGCATTAATCCAGATAGTACAGCGCCTGTTAAAATAAGAACAGTTGCTAAATTCTGATTTTTTATTATTAGCACAATCGCTGCTACAATAATTAGCAACTGTATAAATCCATATACTATGTTAGCTATATATTCATAGATATTGTCTTTAATCATAATTTTATTTTAACAAATCAGGTCTTAATTTTTCTGTACGTTCTTGTGCTTTATCTTCGCGCCACTGTTCAATTTTTGAAAAATTACCACTCAACAAAATTTCAGGAACTTTCATTCCCTTGTATTCTGCTGGTCGTGTATAAACTGGTGGTGCAAGTAAATTATCTTGAAAAGTATCGGTTAACGCTGATGTTTCATTACTTAAAACACCTGGGATTAACCTAATTATGGTATCGCATAAGACTGCGGCGCCTAATTCACCACCAGACAATACATAATCTCCAATAGAGATTTCTCTTGTGATAAATGCATCTCGCACACGCTGATCTACACCTTTGTAATGTCCACATAAAATGATGATATTATTTAAAAGCGACATTCCGTTGGCTATTTTTTGATTTAAAGTTTCGCCGTCTGGGGTCATATAAATAACTTCGTCATAATTTCTTTCTAATTTTAATGCAGTAATACATTTATCAATAGGTTCAATCATCATTACCATTCCTGCTCCACCACCAAATTGATAATCGTCTATTTGATTATAACTTAAATCTGTATAATCTCTTAAATTGTGAAAATGAACTTCAACTATTCCTTTTTTGATAGCTCTTTTCAATATACTGGCTTCAAACGGACTTTTAAGTAATTCAGGAAGAACTGTAATAATATCAATACGCATATAAGCATTATTTTTAAGCTCAAAAGTAGTGTTTATGGCTTTAGATTCTTAAAAATAAAAGGGTTAATTATTTAGCCTTTTTATTTTTGTTTAGTTCATCTTGATATTGCCTACTTATTTTTTGTTCTCTTTCTAAGGCTCTTCTGCGGTGATCTTCATATTCTATTTCCAAATCTGATAAACTGGTCTTAGCTTCTTGGGTGAGTATATTGCTCGTTCTAAATTTATAAATAAAAAACAGCAACAAAAGCAATAATCCTGTAATCATGGTCCATAAAATAATACTATAGGTTGCTTTCGAAACTAAAATCCCTAAAATGGACATGCTGTCTTTTTCTTCAGTAACCGAAGTTAAATTATTTGAAGTTTCTGCTAACTTTTTATTAAGCTCAATAATGTTTTTTTTATTTTCGGCAATTTCAGCGTTTAAAACTATTGTTTTATTTTTAATTGAATTGAGTGTGTCTAATACATTATTTCTTAATTTTTCTAAGCTGTTGATTTTTACAACTTCATACCTAACACCATCCGCGCGATAATTTCCAGATTTTTTTACTAAAAATTCAAATTGACCAGCAATAGAACCTGTTTCAAGAGTGGCATCCACTTCTTGATTTTCATCTTCTTCTACTTCTTGGGCAAATTGTAAGTTGAATGATAATAGCGTTAATACTATAAGTAGGATTCTAAATTTTTTCATCTAGTAAGTTCTTATAATTAATATTGATTTAGAGAATTGCTAAATTACTTCATTAATATTAAAAACTATAACAAATTAGTAATAAGTGAACCTTCTAACTTTAGAAATATACTTGGCAAGCCTAATTACTTGATGCGAATAGCCATATTCATTATCATACCAAATATAAAGAACTATATTTTTTCCGTCCTCAGAAACAATGGTAGCTTTGCTATCATAGATGGCTGGCGCTGACGTACCAACAATGTCAGAGGAAACCAGTTCATTATTTATAGAATATTTTATTTGTTCTACCAAATCGCCTTGTAGTGCATATTTTTTCATAAAGGCATTTATTTCTTCTACCGATGTTTTAACATTTACCTCAAGATTTAAAATGGCTAAAGAGCCATTGGGTACCGGAACTCGAATAGCATTAGAGGTTAATTTACCTTTTAAGCTAGGGATTACTTTAGTCACTGCTTTTCCTGCACTAGTTTCGGTGATCACCATATTTAAGGTCGCAGCCCTTCCTCTGCGATATTTAGAGTGCATATTATCCACCAAATTTTGATCGTTTGTATAAGCATGTATGGTTTCTATATGTCCTTTTTGGATGCCCAATGAGTCTTCAACGACTTTTAAAATTGGAGTTATCGCGTTGGTTGTGCAAGAAGCAGCAGAGAAAATTTTATAGTCATTTGGGTCAAAATTATTTTGATTAACGCCATGAACGATATTTGGAATTCCGTTTCCGGGTGCAGTAAGCAATACTTTAACGGTACCTTTAGATTTTAAATGTCTAGAAAGCGATTCTTTATCTCTAAAAGCCCCAGTATTATCAATGACAAGCGCATTAAATATTTCATATTTTGTATAGTCGATATCTTCTGGATTTTCTGCATTGATAATGTGTACTGTAGTGCCATTTATGATTAAGGCATTGTTCACATCATCAACATCCACGGTACCTTTAAATTCGCCATGAATAGAGTCTATTCGCAATAAACTAGCTCTTTTTTCTAATATTTCGCGGTTTAAATTTCCACGTACTACTATAGCTCTGAGTCTCATTTGGTTACCTTTGCCTGTTCTCGACATCAATTCACGAGCGACCAGGCGACCTATTCTACCAAAACCATACAAAACAACATCTTTTGGCTTAATTTCTTCGGCAGCCTCAGCACCTTTGAGCTTATTAAAAACAAAGGCTTTTACATTATTTTCATTATCATTCTCTGCATGGTACTCGTAAGTTAATTTACCAATATCTAATTTTGCTGGTGGAAGTACCATATCAAAAATAGTCCTCAGAATTTCAACGGAGTCAAAAATAGAAATAGGTTTTTGTACAAATTCGCCTGCGTATTGGTGAAGATTAATGATATCACATACGTTTTTATCAATAACTTGGTTTTTAAATAAAACTACTTCAATAGATTTATCATACCATAAATCACTTATAATTTTTATAAATTCGGTTGTAGCTTTTCTTCTATCTGCTTGGAAAGCAAGTTCTTTCTCGTAAGATTTAATTTTATCCATCCTTGGCTTTAGAGTTGTTTATTAAATTTAGCCCAAAAATAGTAATTTCAAACGTTTTCGTAATCTAGTTTTGTAAAAAAAAAGCTTCCCAAGAAAAGCTTTTTTTTTAATATTTCTTTTAAATTTATTTACACCTTACTGCAAAATAATACGTTCTCTTTCGCCATTTTTATTAAGCATGGTAATACTGGTGTTTTTATATTTTGTAATTTTCCCAAAAAGTACTTTAGCATCTTTAATATCATTTATTTCTTGGTCGCCCACAGCAAGTAAAATTTTGTTATCTAAGCCGTAGCCCTGATATCTTTCAGAAACACCTACGATTTTAACTCCTTTTTTGGTTCTAAATTCCTTTTTATCCTTTTCATTTAAATTCTTAACCTCCAGATCCATTATAGGTAAAACTATGGTTTGTCTTTCCTTTAGGGTGACAGGAACAGTTATTAATTTACCATTACGCTCTACAATTAATTCAACCGTATCCCCAGGTTTCTTTGTCGCCAAATAGCCCGTTAAATCGGGAAAATTTAGTGTATTTATTTGGTCAATTTTTTTAATTACATCCCCAGACTGAATACCAGCATCGAAGGCGCCAGAGTCTTCTTCAATCATATCAATATAAATTCCTTGGATGTTTTTAATTCCTTTTTCTACCGCCAAAGGACTATTGAATGGAATAGGAATAATCCCTAAAATACCTTTTTGAACATTCCCATATTCGATAATATCATCTACAATTTTTTTGGCAATATTACTGGGTACTGCAAACGAATAACCTACATAGGACCCTGTTTGTGAGGATATTGCAGTGTTGATGCCTATTAAATCGCCATTGGTATTTACTAAAGCACCACCACTATTTCCAGGATTTACAGCTGCATCTGTTTGGATAAAGGATTGATTACTACCCCCTAGAGACCGAGCTTTTGCGCTTACAATACCAGCAGTTACTGTTGATGTTAAATTAAAAGGATTACCAACGGCTAGTACCCATTCTCCGATTTTCGTATTATCAGAATCTCCAAAAGCTAAGTAAGGTAATTTTTGCTCTGGATCAATCTTAATTAAAGCAATATCAGAATTTGGATCGCTACCTATTAACTGCGCTTTGTAGGTGGTATTATTATTTAAGGTTACCTGTAACTCCGTTGCACCATCTATAACATGATTGTTGGTAACTATATAACCGTTAGGATCAATAATAACTCCAGAACCTGCACCTTGAATGCGTGGCGTATTGTCAGGTTCATAACCGTATAGTAATTGCATTAGACTTTGTGGGCCACTAGATACAGCCACATTTTTTACGTGTACAACTGCATTTACTGTATTTTCCGCTGCCACGGTAAAATCTACTTCATTAATACCAGCACCCTTGGCTGAAGTTGGGGTATAGCTGGCCAAAGTAAAAGGCGAACCTTCATTTTCAGTAAAAACATAAGAATGCTGCTCAAAAAATAATTTGTAGGCACCTAAAGTAATTGCGCCTGCAAATACAGATACCAGTAATAAACTTGCTATTTTCTTCATAATCAATATATATTTTAACTTTATTGCTACAAAATTAACAATTTTCAAGCAACGAATTTTTTGTTTAACGTGCTTTTAACTGCCAAATTTCCCTTAATAAAATACTACCTTTGTATTTTAATTTTGTCTAGATGAAACTTTCTTTTTACAAATTTCAGGGAACGGGTAACGATTTTGTCATGATTGATAATCGTCAGTCTGTTTTCAGCAAAGATGATACCAAACTAATTGCGTTTTTATGCGATCGAAAATTTGGGATAGGTGCGGATGGCTTAATTCTTCTTGAAAATGATCCTGAGTTTGACTTTAAAATGATATATTATAATGCTGATGGAAGGGAAAGTACCATGTGTGGTAATGGAGGAAGATGTATAGTAGCTTTCGCTAAATACCTAAACATTATCAAAGAAACAGCTGGTTTTAATGCTGTTGACGGAAACCATACTGCCATAATTTATGGAGAAAATGTAAGTTTGCAAATGAAAAATGTTTCAGATATTAGTTTAAAACCCAACTCTGTTTTCCTCGATACGGGATCTCCTCATCATGTTCAAATCATAAATAACTTAAAACATTTTGAAGTTAAAACTGAAGGTGCTAAACTGCGGTACGGAATTTATGGTAAAAAAGGGAGCAATATAAATTTTGTGGAACAAAAAAGCAATTCAAGTTTTTATGTGAGGACTTACGAAAGGGGAGTTGAAGATGAAACTTTATCCTGTGGTACAGGTGTTACTGCCGTTGCTATAGCCATGCACAAAATAGGTAAAACACAAGCTAACAAAGTAGTTATTGAAACTTTAGGTGGTACACTTCAAGTTGCATTTGAGGTGATAGACAACCAATATATTAATGTATTTTTAACTGGACCAGCCAAATTGGTTTTCAAAGGAGAGATCAATGTTTAGTCTAAACGGAGAACAAATTTTTTTAAGAGCTTTAGAGCTATCAGATTTAGATTTTCTATACCAATTAGAAAATAATGTAGCTATCTGGGAAATAAGTGGAACCACGACGCCTTATTCCCGACAAATTTTACAGCTGTATTTAAATAACGCCCATCGTGATATTTATGATGTAAAACAACTTCGATTGTGCGTTTGTACCAAAGATGATACGGTAGTAGGCCTCATTGATTTATACGATTTTGATCCAAAAAACAAAAGAGCGGGAATAGGAATTATAATTTTAGAGAACGAAAATAGAAATTTAGGCTATGGAGCAGAAGCGCTAGAGTTACTATGTGGATATGCACGCATCACCTTAGAGTTGCACCAGCTATATTGTTCTATTTTAGAGGATAACTTACCTAGTCTTCGTTTATTCGAAAAGTCAGGATTCTCAAAAGTAGGCCTTAAAAGAGATTGGATTGCATCCAATGGAAACTATAAAAATGAAATTTTATATCAAAAAATCTTCTAAAAAATGTATTTCAAAAAAATAATCCTTGCCATTGCAATTATAGGCTTAATAGTTGGTGGAATTTTTACTTATAAGGTTTATGCTGCCTTTTTCACAGCAAATACTAGCTTTAATAATGAAAATGCTTTTATTAATATTTATTCTGATGCCAATTTTGAAAATGTTAAAGAGGCTTTAATTCCTCTCGTAAAAGATTTTAATTCTTTTGAATCAGCAGCCCAGAAAAAAGGCTATTTTTCAAATATAAAAGCGGGAAAGTATGCTATAAAAAAGGGAATGAATAACAACGAGATTATCAATACTTTAAGAAGTAAGAATATGCCCATAAAACTCGCTTTTAACAATCAGGAAACCATCGAAGATTTAGCGGGAAGAGTGGCATCGCAAATTGAAGCAGATAGCTTGTCGCTAGTTACGGCCTTCAATGATCCAGAATTTTTAAAAGAAAATGGATTTGATCATCAAAATAAATTAGCGATGTACATCCCTAATAGTTATGAGTTTTTTTGGAATACTTCGGCGGACAAATTCCGTGATCGAATGTTAAAGGAATATACAAGGTTTTGGAATGAAAATAGGGTTGCCAAAGCAACAGCCTTAAACTTAAGTCCAATTGAAGTTAGCACATTGGCGTCTATAGTTCATAAAGAAACTGCAAAAGTTGACGAACGCCCAAGAGTTGCTGGTGTTTACTTGAATAGGCTACGAGACGGAATGTTATTACAAGCCGATCCTACCGTAATTTATGCCTTAAAACTGCATACGGGTGATTTTAACCAGATTATTAAAAGGGTTTTATATAGAGATTTAGAATTAGATTCTCGCTATAATACCTACAAGTATGGCGGATTACCACCGGGGCCTATAGCCATGCCAGATATTACAGCCATTGACGCTGTTTTAAACTCTGAAAAACATGATTATTTTTATTTTGTAGCTAATGTTGAGAACTTTGGATATCATAAATTTGCAAAAAATCTAGCACAACATAACCGAAATAAAGAGCAATATGTCCGATGGATAAATAGTCAAAATGTTAATAGATAAGCAGTTGAACGGATATTAGTTCCAATTTATCTAAAATTTAACGTTTTTGGGTTTTCCACAACATTTGGCAAGATAAAAGCACCGTATATTTGTCCCGCTAATTTAAGCAAGCCTTTTTGGGTTATAAGTCTTAAGAAATCAAATATATGCGAAAGTGGATAAACGTAAGTTTTCCTCTTATCATGATAGCACTTTTAGCAAGTTTCGGTTTTAAAATGAATTTTAATAACCAAGGTGTTCCGAAATCGCTTCAAGTAAATGAACCTACTAATTTTTCGTTTCCCCAGAACGAAGATTATGCTGAACACCCACTTGTATTGCCACCTTTTATAGGTAATGCATACATTGGTTTTAAGGAAGCCATGGCTTTTAAAGAATCAAGAGGTAAATATGGTGTTGTTAATTCCCTTGGATATTTAGGTAAATATCAATTTGGAATAGGCACTTTAGAGTTGGTTGGGATATATAATCCCGATTATTTTCTGGTAAATCCGCAATTACAGGAAAGAGCTTTTAAAATCAATATTGCTCGTAACAAGTGGATACTAAGAAAAGATATTGAAAAATATGTTGGATTAAAAATTGGAAATTCGCATATTACAGAATCAGGTATTATTGCTGCTGCTCATTTAGCAGGTCCTGGAAATGTTAAAAAATATTTGCGTTCATTAGGAACACATGATGTAAATGATGATTATGGTTCAAGCATAAGCCATTACATAAAATATTTTTCAGGTTACGATATTTCTATGATTTTACCCAAGCGTAATGCTAAAATTTAAGAATTTTTAAATAGACTTTTAAACCCTCTCTGTTGAAGATAGGGTTTTTTTTATGCTTGAATAATAAAAATGGTAGGCCGTTTGTGAAGGTTTATACTTTCTTTTAACCATGCTTGAGCTGTTCTTGTAACGATAAACTCTGTAGGCAAAGTTATATCGCAAGCAACGCAAAGTTTGGTTGATGGGTTGAGTGTTTTAACGAGTTCAGCAAAAAGCTTATCGTTTCTATAAGGTGTTTCTATAAAAAGTTGTGATTGTTGGGTATCTTTTGATAATTTCTCCAGTCGTTTTAGAGCGCTTTTTCGTTCACCAGATTCAATGGGTAGATATCCATTAAAAGCAAAATTTTGTCCATTTAAACCACTTGCCATCAGGGCAAGTAAAATAGATGAAGGACCAACTAAGGGAACCACTTTTATGTTTTTTTCGTGTGCAATCCTCACTACATCGGCACCTGGATCTGCAATACCGGGGCAACCTGCTTCTGAAATTACGCCTACATCTTTGCCTTCTAAACAAGGTTGTAAAAAAGTAGGGATCATTTCTGGTTCTGTAAATTTGTTCAAGGCTTCTAAGTGTAAATTAGATTGTGATTTTTTTGAACTTATTTTTTTAATAAATCTCCTTGCCGTTTTCTCGTTTTCTACAATAAAAAAATCAATATTTTCAATTGTTCTTTTTATCGAAATCGGCAGTACTTCCAGCGGTTCGTTATCTCCTAGGGTTGTTGGTATTAAATAGAGTTTTCCGAAATTGTTATTTTCCATGGTTAAGCGTGGTTAATTTTTCAGAAATCACGGTACAGGCATTGTCGATTAATTTAAAAACATGTTCAAAGCCGTGATTATCGTAATAGGGATCTGGCACTTCTTTTTCTTCAATGGTTATTTCCGATAACAATAGCTTTACTTTAGCCTTTTGATCTGGGGTAGTAGCTAATTTAATAATATTGTTGTAATTATCGTAATCCATAACATAAATTAAATCAAAAACCTCAAAATCCTCAGTTTCAAATTTTCTACAACTTTGTTGAGAGATGTCAATTCCGTATTTTTTAGCAACTGCAATAGATCTGCTATCGGGTTTTGAACCAATATGGTAGCCGCTTGTACCAGCGGAGTCAACATCAAAATCTTTTATATGGAGTTTGTTTTGTAAAATGCCTTCTGCCAACGGCGACCTACAGATATTACCTAGGCAGACCATTAGAATTTTCGTTGGCATAAAAAGGATTTAAGAAAATTTCTTGGTCAGATCGTCTATGTATTTGCGAAACTGCTTATCAGTCTCTGCTAAATTGTCAACAGTTTTACAAGCATGTAAAACGGTAGCATGATCTCTTTTTCCAATTTGAGAACCAATACTTGCTAAAGAAGCTTTGGTAAATTTTTTGGCAAAAAACATTGCTAATTGTCTTGCTTGTACAATATGTCGTTTTCTTGTTTTTGATTGCAAAGTAGCCACATCCATTTCAAAGTAATCAGAAACTACTTTCTGAATATAATCAATAGATACTTCGCGTTTGGTGTTTTTAACAAACTTTTCAACTACTTGCTGCGCTAAATCTAAGGTTATTTCTTTTTTATTAAATGAGGATTGTGCGATGAGTGAAATAATAGCGCCTTCGAGTTCTCTTATATTCGTTTTAATATGCTTAGCCACATATTCAATAATATCATCAGGCATTTCTACACCATCACGATATAGTTTATTTTTTAAGATTGAAATCCTTGTTTCGTAATCAGGGTTCTGTAACTCTGCCGATAAGCCCCATTTAAATCTGGACAATAAACGTTGCTCAATATCTTGCATATCAACAGGTGCTTTATCCGAAGTTAAAATTACTTGTTTGCCATTTTGATGCAAATGGTTAAATATATGGAAGAATACATCTTGGGTGCCAGATTTACCTGATAAAAATTGAACATCATCAATAATTAATACATCAATTAATTGATAAAAATGAATAAAATCGTTTCTTGTATTTTTCTTTACAGACTCAATATATTGTTGCGTAAATTTTTCAGCAGAAATATAAAGTACGGTACGCTCAGGATATTTATCTTTAATTTCAACCCCTATAGCGTGTGCTAAATGAGTTTTTCCAAGACCAACACCGCCAAAAATTAATAACGGATTAAACGATGTGCCTCCAGGTTTATTGGCAACTGCCATACCGGCCGAACGCGCTAACCTATTTGAGTCTCCTTCTAAAAAGTTTTCGAAATTGTAATTAGGATTTAATTGAGATTCTATTTTAATATTACGAATACCTGGAATAACGAAGGGATTTTTTAATTCAGGATTTTTAGATTTTATAGCAACATCTAATTCTTGCGCTGGCACGGTGCTTCTATTTGAGCTTGGTATTTTCTCTGTAAAAGGTTCTCGGTTACCGTATGTATTTTCCATTTTGATAATATACACCAGTTTAGCACTTTCTCCAAGCTCTTTTGTTAAAGATACTTTTAGCAATTTTACATAATGCTCTTCGAGCCATTCGTAAAAAAATTTGCTGGGAACTTGAATACTAAGTGCATTTTCAGATAGCTTAACGGGCTTAATAGGTTCAAACCAAGTTTTGAATGCCTGCGGTTGGATGTTATCCTTGATAAAAGCCAAACAGTTGTTCCATACGGAAATTGCAGTAACACTCATTTTTTAAATTAATCTTATATTGGTTATTAAAATAGGTTCTCTTACCTTTAAACTATTCAAGTATTGGGGGGACCACTTGAGATGACAAATATGTGAACAAAAAAACTAATAAAAAAATGAAATACTATTGAATCTTTAGTTTTTTTTTACCATGCTACTAGCAAAAAATTAATCAGCCTCTAAATATATAATTTTTACTTTTAAAAACATGCAGAATAATAAAATATCTTTTCGAGTTCGTTATGGAGAAACTGATCAAATGGGAGTGGTGTATCATGGCAACTATGCGCAATATCTAGAGATGGGAAGAGTAGAGTGGTTAAGGTCGCTAGGTATTTCTTACAAAAAAATAGAAGAAAGCGGCATTATATTACCAGTTATTTCTTTGTCTTTACATTTTAAAAAATCGGCTCTATATGACGACTTAATTACAGTTGAAACAATACTTAAAAAATCACCTTCTGTTAAGATCGAATTTGATTATAAAATTTACAACGAGAATAAAGAACTCTTAATCGAGGCAAATACTGTTTTAGCATTTATTGATGCTAAAAAAAATAGACCGATTAAATGTCCTACAGAAATTTTAAACCTGATACATGTATAAAGCAAGCTTTTTTATTAATGCCAAATGCCACTGTCTATTTTTTATATATGTAATTTAATTTTAGTAAAATTTAAAAACCTTTGGTGCTTTAATCCATAGTGGTTTAGATATTTATTCTATTTCTATAACAACAACCCCATAAAAAGCCTGAAAAATAGTCTTTACTTTTTCTGCATCATTTTCCCTTACGGATATTGTAACAGTGCAGTTCAATGCCATTTCTTGAGAAACAATGTCTATTTGCTCCTGTTTTATAATTCGCATTACTTTATCCAAATCGGCATATTCAAAAGTTAATAGAAACTGAGTTTGAATTGTTTTTTCAATAATCTTGGCATTCTCTAAGGCCATTTGAGCGCCTGTTTTATAAGCACTAATTAAACCACCAATGCCTAATTTTGTACCTCCAAAAATTCGAGCAACCGCCACTAATACATTGGTAACTTTAAAAGATAGTATTTGTCCGTAAATGGGCATTCCGGCCGAATTGTTAGGTTCGCCATCATCATTTGCCCTGTAGGATTGGTTTTTAACGCCTAATTGCCAGGCATAACATAGATGGTTAGCCGTGTGGTGCTTTTTTTTAAGTGCTTCAAGGATTGGTTTTACTTCGTCTTCTGTAGCTATAGGGAAAGCGTAACCATAAAATTTGCTTTTCTTTTCTTTAAAAAGAATTTCTTCGGATGGTTTTTCTAGTGTTTTATAAGTGTCAGACGCTTCATCCATTAAAATAGCGCTATTAAAACAATACTAATAACTGCCAGAGAAATACCTATCCAATTTTTTAAACTTAATTTTTCTTTAAATAAAATAATTCCTAAAAGCGTTGAAAACATCACGATGGCTACATTGTTTATGGTGAAAACAGATGCGCTATTAAGGGTTTCACTTTGCAAGGCTTTTAAAAGGTAGTAAATGGAGAAATAGTTTGGGATACCCAAGGCAACTCCACCTAAGATGTCTTTCCAAGCAATGTTTATGCTTGTCTTTATACTTTTAAAAATAATGGATAATACGCCTATCGTAGCAGCCGAAGCAAATATAACCGCTGAAAATAAGGGGTATTCTGTTTCCGCAACATGAATTTCCTGAAGGTATTTGATACTTGTGTCAATAACTCCAGAGCCTAAAAAAACCAATACAGGCAAAAGCAATGATGTTTTCGTGAGATTGTTATCTTTTGTTTTTATGGATGCAAAATAAACCGCTATTAAAGCCAATAAAATTCCTAAAAGTTGAAAGTAAGATAGCGTTTCACGGTAGCAAAAAACTCCAAAGAGCACAGGAATAACTAAGGACATTTTTGTGGCCACTGACGCCACCGAAACACCCACTTTTTGAGCCGTAGCTGCCATTAAATTAAAAACAAGAATAAATAATATACCTAAGAAAATAGTTCCTATAAACCATGATTTTGTTGGGATAGTACAAATAATAACTTCCCTTTTATAAAGAAATATGCCAACCAAACAGGCTATAAAATAATTCGTGACTATAGCGTAAAAGGTGTTGATTTTATAGGTCGAAAAAAGTTTAAAAATCACAAATATTAAACTAGAAAATAGGATACTAAAGCCTAGGTTGATCATATTATAATTTGGAAGTTAATTGAATAATATCTTCTTTCCCTACGAGTAAATTCCATGTATTAATACCTAAAGCTTCGGCGGCTTTGGTATTTTCCAGCATATCGTCAATAAAGAGCGTTTCTTCAGCTTTTAATTGGTTTTTTGCCAGAACATATTCGTAAATATTGGCATTTGGTTTTCTTAAATTGATTTCGTGCGATAGGTAGAATTGTTCAAAACTAGCTTTAAATCGATTAAACATAGCATCTCCCATTGTTTTTAAAACATAATCAATATGAAGTTCGTTGGTGTTACTCAATAAAAACAAGCGATATTTTTTTTCTGCCGCGAATTGCGTTATAAAATCTAGTCTTGCCAGCGGAAAATCAAGTAAAATAGAATTCCAAGCGGCAATGATTTCATCTTCTTGTGCCTTTGGAAACATTTCTTTGAGGGCTAAAACAAAATCTGACGAACTTATAAGTCCCATTTCATAGTTTTTTGCCAAACTGTCTAATTCAGGACTCACGGATTTAAATCCAAATTTTTCAAGTTGTTTGTAAACCGCTGCTTTATTTAGATTGATAAAGATGTCTCCGAAGTCAAAAACTATATTCTTAATCATTGGTTATTATTTTTAATTCGTCTTTTTCAAAGATTGATTTTAAAGCTAATTCGCCCGTTATTCTTGGCGCTTTGATACCTGTAGTAAAACTTATATTTCCAATAAAAATGCGCGCTTCATCCCACAAGTTTTCATCAATAAACGATTGTAAGGTTTTAGAACCACCTTCTATAATTACACTTTGGATATTTTTTGAGTACAATTTTTCGCAAATTTGAGATGCTACATTTTTTAAGAAATTAATTTCTAGGTACTGAATATTCTCAATAAATTTGGAAGCATTATTTTCCGATGTAAAAACAAAAGTTTTAATACTAGCATCTAAAACATGGAATGAAGCGTCAATTTTTAAAGATTTATCGAGTACAATTCGTATGGGATTTTTACCTTTCCAAAGTCTGGCGTCTAGTTTAGGGTTGTCTTCTAAAATTGTATTTGTACCAACCAAAATAGCCTGTTCCTCTGTACGCCATTGGTGGGTTAATATTCTTGAAAATTCATTGCTAATCCAGAATGGTTCTTTCGAGTTTCTCAATTTTTTATCAGGAGCTATAAATCCATCTGCTGTTTCTGCCCATTTTAAGATAATATAAGGTCTTTTTTTCTCTTGAAAAGTCAAAAAACGTTTGTGATGTTCTCGACATTCTTTTTCCAAAATTCCAGTAATTACCGTGCATCCGGCATCTTTTAATTTCTGAATTCCCTTTCCTGCCACCTTTTCATGCGGATCTAAAAGTCCGATAACCACATTCGGAATTTTGCTTTCAATAATTAAATCAGCGCAAGGAGGCGTTTTTCCAAAATGGGAGCAGGGTTCTAACGTTACATAAAGTGTTGCTTTTTTAAGTAAAAATGTATCTTTTACCGAATTGATGGCATTTACTTCGGCATGTGCGCCACCGTAAGCACTAGTATATCCTTCGCCTATAATCTTATTATTATAGACAATAACCGCGCCGACCATCGGGTTAGGGGCAGTACTTCCTAATCCGTTTTTTGCGATTTGAATACATCGTAAAATATAAAATTCATGTATCTTCACATCGCAAAAATAGGATATTAAATACATATCGTTTTATTAAATTATGACCAATATATTCATTCGAGAAATCGAACTAAAAGATAATGAACAAGTTGCTAAAGTTATTCGTAAAGTTTTGGTTGATCTAGGTGTTCCAAAAGTGGGTACGGCTTACGCTGACAAAGCATTAGACAGTATGTTTGAGAATTATAAAACCCCGAAATCAAGCTATTTTGTGGTTGTTGAAAACGACGAAATTCTGGGTTGTGCTGGCATTGCACCTTTAGAAAATTATGATGGAAACGAGGTATGCGAGCTGCAAAAAATGTATTTTTTGGAGGCTGCTAGGGGAAAAGGAATTGGGGCTAAAATGATGGCAACCTGCTTACAAAAAGCAAAAGATTATGGTTTTGAAAAAGTATATTTAGAAACCATGCCCTATATGGAAGCTGCGCAAAAATTATATAAAAAATCGGGGTTTCACTATATAGATGCGCCAATGGGTAATACGGGTCATTATTCTTGTCCTGTTTGGATGTTGAAAGCGCTTTAATTAAATTTTATGCTTTTAAAGGAAATAAAAAGAGTATTTCATACCGAGTTAGATACTATTTATGGCAAGGAAGAAGTAAGTAGTTTCTTTTATTTGTTAATAGAACATTACTTAGGCTTAGAGCGATTCATTTTAGCGGTTCAACCACAACTTATCATCACAAAAGAAGAAGAGTCTCCTTTGTTTGCCGCATTGAGCAAGTTAAAATTGCAAGTTCCTATTCAATACATCATGGGAAAGACACATTTTATGGATTTGGATTTTAGAATCAATAAAAATGTATTAATCCCAAGGCCCGAAACTGAAGAATTAGTGAGGTGGATATTAGATGATTTTTCGACTGTACAGTCTCACTTAAAAATTTTAGATATTGGCACCGGTAACGGCTGTATTGCTATTTCTTTGGCAAAAAACTTACCTAGCGCAAAAGTGTATGCCTTAGATGTTTCTGAGGAGGCTTTAGCGGTGGCAAAGGAAAATGCTGAATTGAACGGAGTTAAAATACATTTCATAAAATCTAATATTCTAGAAGTGCATGATTTAGATGAAAAATTTGATATTATCGCATCCAATCCGCCTTATGTAAGAATGTTAGAAAAGCAAGAAATGAGGAATAATGTTTTGGATAACGAGCCAGAACTTGCCTTATTCGTTGCAGATGATAATCCATTAATTTTTTATAAAAAAATTACTGAATTAGCCGTTAAAAACCTTAGTAACAATGGAGTTTTATATTTTGAAATCAATCAATATTTAGGAAAAGAAACACAATCACTTTTAGAAGAAACAAATTTTTCGGAAATTGAACTGCGTAAAGATTTCTCTGGAAATGATCGAATGTTAAAGGGAAGATTTGTTAAATAATTATAGCATAAAGTGTTTTAAATGAAAAGTATCGTAGTTTTTTGTGGGAGTAGTACAGGTAATGATCCAGAATTTGTAAATGAAGCTTATGCACTAGGCAAAACCTTAGCTGAACAACAGATTACAACAGTTTATGGCGGCGCTAAGATTGGGATTATGGGGCAAGTAGCGCAAGGTGCTTTGGACGCTAGCGGAATGGTAATTGGGGTAATTCCTGACTTCTTAAAAAGGCGAGAAGTATATCATACGGGGCTTACTGAGCTTATCATAACTCAGAATATGCACGAGCGTAAGTTAAAAATGCACGAACTTTCGGACGGGATTATTATGCTTCCAGGCGGATTTGGAACGCTTGAAGAATTTTTTGAGATGTTAACTTGGGGTCAGTTAGGCTTGCATCAATATCCGATAGGTGTTTTAAATACTAATGGTTTTTACGACGATTTATTAAAAATGCTTAAAAGCATGGTCGATAAAGGTTTTGTGAAAAAAGAAAACTTTGATATGATATTAATAGATACCTCAATTATAGGTTTATTGCGACAAATGAAAGCCTATTCGCCTCCTGAAATTACTAAGTGGGTAGAAAAAGAACAGCTTTAACTAACTAAAAACTAATACGCTTAATCGAAATTAAATGGTGAACATCAAACAAAAAATTAACGATTTAAGAGTAATACTCCGAGAACATAATCATAATTATTATGTCTTGGATAACCCGTCAATTTCTGATTTTGATTTTGATATGCAATTAAAAGAATTAAAAGCCTTAGAAACGCAATATCCTGAATTTTACGATGCCACATCGCCAACACTAAGAGTCGGAGGAATGGTGACTAAAAATTTTGTTACTGTTGTTCATGAAAGTCGCATGTATTCTTTAGATAATAGTTATTCTAAAGAAGATTTAGAAGATTGGGAAAAGCGGATTCAAAAAGTATTAGGTGATGATTTGGCGGTTGAATTTACTTGTGAGTTAAAATATGATGGAGCCTCTATAAGCATTACCTACGAAGATGGTAAATTAAAGCAAGCCTTAACTCGTGGCGATGGTTTTCAGGGCGATAATGTTACCACAAACATAAAAACCATAAAGTCTATACCCTTACAATTAAAAGGAGATTATCCAAGAAAATTCGATATTAGAGGAGAGATTGTTTTGCCCTTTGATGGGTTCGCTAAAATGAACTTAGAGCGCATAGAAAATGG
>JBGSQM010000191.1:0-68704 GCA_041738035.1 Cellulophaga sp. | reverse complement strand
TGCGTAAAGATGAGGCTGGCAATTTTATCCCTATAGATGAAAATACAAGCGTATCAATGAATTTCTGGGGGTTTACTCCTAAATGCTTTGAATTCGGAGAACAATTGTTTATAGCTTTTTTAGAGGAAAATAAATCTAATTTAAAAGCAGAATTTTATATTGCTTCGGTGATTAATGAAATTTTAAAATCAGACAAAGCAAGCGTGAAGTTGCTAAAATCGGAGGCGCAATGGTTCGGCGTAACTTATCAAGAAGACAAACAAATGGTGCTAAATGCCATCTCAAAATTAAAGGAAAAAGGAATTTATCCTTCGAAACTTTGGTAATATGAATTCGGAAAAATTAGAAGCTATTTTTAACCAATTTCAACATCAAGGGGAATTTAGTTCTTTTTTAGAATTGGCTTCAGGGCACATTAATGATACCTATTTAATCAGGACTAAAAAGAAACCTTTTTTTGTCATACAACGCATCAATCATGGGGTTTTTAAAGATGTTGAAGGTTTAATAGAGAACAAAGTGGCTGTTAGTCGCCATATTCGTAAAAAATTAAAACACCATCCTAAGAAAAAGCAAAACCGTCGCGTATTGACTTTTATGAAAACAAAAACGAACGTCTCTTTTTTTAAAGACCAAGAAGGTAATTATTGGAATTTGATGGTTTTTATAGATAAAAGCGTTACTCATGAAATTGTAAAAAGTGCTGAAATAGCCTATGAAGGAGGACGTTTATTAGGCGAATTTTTAACGCTTACCACTGATTTTGATGTGGCTGAACTCACTGAAGTGATTCCGAAATTTCACGATATGTCTTTTCGTTATGCACAATTTAACGATGCCTTAAAAATAGCTTCAAAAGAACGCTTATTACAAGCTAAATTATATATTGATAGGGTAGGTCAATTAAAGGAAGAAATGCACATTCTTCAAAACCTGAAAGCTTCAGGAGAAATAAAAATTCGGGTTACGCATAACGATACCAAAATATCAAACGCACTATTTAATAAAAAAGACAAAGGTCTTTGTTTGATAGACACAGATACCGTAATGCCAGGTATTGTGCATTATGATTTTGGGGATGCCATACGAACCATTTGCAATACCGCTGCAGAAGATGAAACTAATCTAGATTTAGTGGAATTTAATTTAGCCTATTACCAAGCATATAGTAAAGGATTTTTGAAAAGGATGAAAAAATCTTTATCTCCTTTAGAAATAAAATATTTACCATTGTCTGCCAAAACAATGATTTTTATTATGGCATTACGATTTTTAACGGATTATTTAAACGGTGATATTTATTACAAAATAAAGTATCCTGAGCACAATTTAGATCGTTCTAAAAATCAATTTAAATTAATGGAAAGTTTTTCAAAAAAAATTAACGATATTCAACTTTCAAAATAGCAACAAACTAAGACCAACTATGTCAAAAATTATAAGATTAAATCCTGAAAAAACCCCTATAGTTCCTATAGCTATCATCGCGGGAATATTCGCCATTTTCGGGTTTGTAACCTGGATTAACGGTGCTTTAATTCCGTTCATGAAAACCTTAAACGAATTAACCGAGGCACAGGCTTATTTGGTCGCTTCTGCGTCTTATATAGCATTTGTTGTTATGGCATTGCCAGCATCGTATATTATTGGAAAGGTTGGTTACAAAAACGGAATGTCTTTGGGTTTATTCATTATGGCACTCGGCGCACTTGTCTTTATTCCAGCAGCCGATGCACGAACTTATTGGATGTTTTTATTGGCTATTTTTATTCAAGGTGTAGGCATGACAATTTGCCAAACAGCAGCTAATCCATACATTACCATTATAGGTCCTATTGAAAGCGGTGCTAAGCGAATGGCGATAATGGGCATTGCGAATAAAACGGCTGGTGCTTTAGGATCTTTTATTTTTGGAGCTTTATTGCTTTCAGGAATTGAGGATGTAAAAGAAAAAATAGCCTCAGTATCCGAGGTAGATAAAATAACAATGTTAGATGCAATGGCAGATAGCGTTCATACCCCGTATTATGTAATGGCAACTGTTTTGTTTTTGTTAGCTGTATTAATCAGAAAAGCACCTTTACCCCATGTGGAAGCAGAAGAACTAACAGAAACTGCAACAGGGAAAACTGCTAAAACAAATATTTTTCAATTTCCCCACCTTTGGTTGGGGGTTTTTGCTTTGTTTGTTTATGTAGGGGCAGAGGTAATTGCTGGTGATACTATAATTTCTTATGGAATTTCATTAGGTTTTACAGGAGAAGAAGCTAAATTTTTTACCACTTACACGCTTATGGCAATGGTTGCTACTTATGGATTAGGCGTATTTTTAATTCCTAAATATTTAAAACAAGGGACGGCCCTAAAACTAAGTGCCATTTTAGGGATTATTTTTAGTGTTTGTATTTTAATAACTACAGGTTTTACCTCCGTATTATTTGTAGCTGCTTTAGGAATTGCAAACGCTTTAGTTTGGCCAGCTATTTGGCCTTTAACTTTAGAAGGATTAGGAAAATATACTAAAACTGCTTCGGCATTGTTAATTATGTCAATTTCTGGTGGTGCTATCATTCCACCTTTGTATGGTAGAATCGTCGATGCCAATAAGCAAGAGTTGCTAACTCAAGGAATAGCAAATGCTGAGGCAATGGCAACCGCATCAACCAGTAGTTATTGGATTTTAATTCCCTGCTATGCCATTATTTTATTCTTTGCCGTTTGGGGACATCATATTAAAAGTTGGACGAGAAGTAAGGTTATTAGTTAATCAGTTTAAAAGGTTTATGTCATGATTTTTATTATTAAACTAATAAACTCATCAACTTATAAACCAGCCTAAAAACCACAAGAAAAATAAAAATAAATATAAAGAACACCTTATGTTAAATAGCACAATAGATAAAGCCACAGGCTTTGAGAAAAGATTTGAAAACATTGGGACCATAGTTTACGAGAACTCAAAAGATGCTTCAAAAGACATCGCACAAGAAATAGGAGATTTAATTCGCGTAAAACAGTCGCAAAAACAACCTTGTATTTTGGGTTTAGCTACTGGCTCTTCGCCTAAAGGTTTATATGCTGAGTTGATACGTTTGCATAAAGAAGAAGGCTTGAGTTTTAAAAATGTAGTATCATTCAACTTAGATGAGTATTACCCTATGGAACCAGATTCTGTGCATAGTTATGTGCGGTTTATGAAGGAACAATTATTTAACCATATTGATATCTTGTCTGAAAATTGTTATATCCCTGATGGGTCGCTTGCAAAAGAAGATATCGCCGCCTATTGTGCAGATTATGAAGCTAAAATCAAAGCTTTTGGAGGTCTTGATTTACAAATATTAGGAATTGGTGGTAATGGGCATATCGGTTTTAACGAGTCGGGCTCTTTGCAAAACTCTAAAACGCGTTTGGTTGCTCTTGATCATATAACGAGGGTTGCTGCAAGCGGCGATTTTTCAGGATTAAATAACACTCCGAGAACAGCAATTACTTTAGGTATAAAAAAAATTATGGAAGCCAAAAGAGTAATTCTTATGGCATGGGGTGAAAGTAAATCAAGAATAATAAATGCTTCTGTCGAAGGAGAAATTACAAGTAAAGTTCCTGCATCATTTTTACAAGAACACAATAATGCGACATTTGTTTTAGATAAAGAAGCGGCATCAAAATTAACAAGGATGAATAGACCTTGGTTGGTTGAGAAAATTAATTGGACAGACAAACTCATCAGAAAAGCAGTTTTGAGCTTGGCATTACATCTAAAAAAACCAATTTTAATGTTGACCGATGCTGACTATATCGAAAATGGGATGAGTGATTTGTTGGCAGACTCAGGTCCTGCCTATGATATTAACATTAAAATATTTAACAAACTACAAAACACCATTACAGGTTGGCCCGGTGGAAAACCTGAATCGGATGATAGCAAACGCCCAGAAAGAGCAGAACCAGCCAAAAAAAGGGTGCTAATTTTTAGTCCACATCCTGATGATGATATTATTAGCATGGGCGGTACTTTTAAACGTTTACACGAACAAGGGCACGAGGTTCATGTAGGTTACCAAACTTCTGGGAATATTGCGGTTGCAGATGATGAAGCCTTGCGTTTTGCCAATTTTGTAATCGATTATAATAATAAGTTTGGTATTAAAAATGAAGAGGCAGAAAGAATTTATAAAAAAGCGGTTGAATTTCTAGAGAATAAAAAATCGAGCGAAATAGATATTATTGAAGTTAGGCATATTAAAGGCCTTATCCGAAAAGGTGAAGCACGCGCCACTTGTCATTTTGTAGGAATTCCTGATGAGAATATTCACTTTATGGAATTGCCATTTTATGAAACAGGAAGTGTAACAAAAAATCCTTTAGGTGATGAGGATATTAAAATAACGACAGATTTAATTGAGAAAATTAAACCACATCAAATTTATGTAGCGGGCGATTTGGCAGACCCTCATGGAACTCATAAAGTGTGTTTAGATGCCATTTTAGCCGCCTTAGAAGAATTGAAAACTAAAAAGTTTATGAAAGACTGTTGGGTTTGGCTTTATAGAGGCGCTTGGCAAGAATGGAATATTGATGAAATTGAAATGGCAATTCCCATGGGGCCAGATCAGGTTCTAGAGAAGCGTAAAGGAATCTTTAAACATCAATCACAAAAAGACGGTGTTGTTTTTCAAGGTTCAGACAGTAGAGAATTCTGGCAACGCGCCGAAGACCGAAACCAAGAAACTGCGGAGTTATATGATAAGTTAGGATTGTCTCATTACGCTGCCATGGAGGCTTTTGTAAGGTATCATTACTAATAAATTTCTATACCTATACATCAGATAAATTATGCAATTTAGCTTCTGATAGTTTATCTGATTTTTTTTAATCTCAAAATCTCAAAATCTTTTTGTACCTATCCGGGTCGCTGCCTAGTTCGTAAATAGGATCAAATTCGTTTGTTGTAGCATTGTATTTGTAATCTTTAGACCATTCAATTTGATTTTGGATAATCCCTTTTAGGGCATTTATAATAAAAACGACTTCCTTAGTACTCATAATGGGATGCAAGGATAAACGAACCCAGCCTGGCTTGTCGGTAAGGTTTTTAGCTTCAATGTGTTTCATGATGATTGATGAAGTATTTTCGCTGATATCACACAGATAATGGGCATAGGTACTTGCGCAAGACCAACCGCCACGCACCTGAATTCCATAACGGTCATTTAATAGGCGCACCACTAAATTATAGTGCAGGTTAATAATATTGAAAGAGACGCAGCCTATCTGCTCTTGATTTCGAGCTCCTAAAATTTTAATTTCAGGAATGTTTTCAACGCTTGTGTAAAATAATTGTAACAGTTCATTTTCTCTTTGCTGAATTCTTTGAACGGTCATTTTTTCTTTTAAATTGATAGCAAGAGCAGCACGTATTACTTGAAGAATTCCCGGAGTTCCGCCATCTTCGCGCATTTCTAAATCGTCATAATATCCAAATTCACCTGTGGGTTTGGTCCATTTTACATTACCACCACCAGGATTATCTGGTATGGTATTTTGATGTAGTTTTTTATCGTAAATTAAAACTCCACAACTGCCTGGCCCACCTAAAAATTTATGTGGCGAAAAGAAAATAGCATCTAATTGTTCCTTTTTATTAACAGGGTGCATATCTATGGCAACATAAGGCGCTGAGGCGGCAAAATCCACAAAGCAATACCCGCCATGTTTGTGCATTATTTTTGCTAAAGTAGGGTAAGGAGAAATAATCCCCGTAACATTGGAACATGCGGTAAAAGAGCCAATTAATACTTTGCGATGGCTGTATTTTTTTATCTCGTTTTCTAATATGGTTGGGTTTACCAGTCCGTTTTCGCATAAAGGGAGCATCACTACATCTGCACCAGTTTCAAACCAGCAAACTTGGTTGGAATGGTGTTCCATGTGTGTTAAAAAAATAACAGGTTTTTCGTCCGGGATCTGGTAATTTTTTGCGGGAAGTAGTTTTAAAATTCTTAGAAACTTATTTAAAGCGCCTGTCATTCCTGTTCCAGTGGTGACTAAAACATCGTTTTCAGTAGCATTTACATGCTTTTTAATCACTAGCCTTGCTTCTTGATAAAGATAGGTGGTTGCTTTACCACTTTCACTTGAAAACGAATGAGTATTTGCCATCATTGGGCCTACTTTTTCACATATAATTTTTTCTATAGGCTCGTATAATCTTCCACTAGCAATCCAATCCGCATAACGCATTTGCTGCAAACCATAATAGGAGTCAAAAGTAGCATCGTCACCAATGACATTTTTTTTAAAATCTTTAAAGTATGATTCTAATTCAGTGGTTTTCTTTACTGTGAGTACATTCTCTTTCATAAAAAATTGGATTGGTGCCTGCTGGTGAAAAAAATAGATGGACAAAGTTAAAAGTTTTTTATACCTTCTTGCAACCAATTATAATATTCATCTGCATTAGGAGTGTAGCCAACAGGTGGTATTAAATTTTTTTCGTCGTGCCCTATTAAAACATAAAAGGGTTGGGTATTGGTTTTGTAGCGAATGGTTTGGAATTCACTCCATTTTTGACCAATATATTTCAATTTTTTGCCGGGTCTTAATTTTGAATCAACCACTTCATTATCGGGTAAATCTCTTTTGTCATCCACATATAATGAAATCAAGACAACATCATTCTTTAAAGTATTTAAGACCTTATCTTCAACCCAGACATTTTGTTCCATTTTGCGACAATTTACACAAGCCCAACCTGTAAAATCGAGCATCACAGGTTTGTTTACTTTTCTGGCATAAGCTAAACCTTTGTCATAATCATTAAAAGTTAAAATTTGATGTGGTGCTAATAAATGAGCACCTTCGGGCAGTTCTTTTTCGTCATTTGACATGATACCACTCACCCTAGAATTACCTACACCATAAGGCGATTCGGCATAATCAAGTGGTGGTGGAAATGCGCTTATTAAGTTTAAAGGTGCGCCCCACAAACCGGGAATCATATAAATAGTAAACGATAAAATAATTAAGCCTAAACTTAACCTCCCTACCGAAATATGGGATAACGGACTATCATGTGGCAATTTTATTTTCCCGAATAAATAGAAGGCTAATGTGCCAAAAATAGCTATCCAAATGGCTATAAAAACTTCACGTTCTAGTAAATGTAGTTGCAGTACTAAATCGGCCTGCGATAAAAACTTGAAGGCAAGCGCCAGTTCTAAAAAACCTAAAACAACTTTTACGGTATTTAACCAGCCGCCTGACTTTGGGAGCGAGTTCAACCAACCAGGGAAGGCGGCAAATAAAGCAAAAGGTATAGCAATAGCCAACGAAAAACCTAACATCCCGATAATTGGTGCAATGCCACCTTTTGATGCGGCTTCAACTAACAATGTCCCCACAATAGGCCCTGTACAGGAAAAAGAAACAATGGCTAATGCCAATGCCATAAAGAAAATTCCGATTAATCCCCCACGATTGGCTTGTTGATCTACTTTATTTGCCCATTTGTTCGGCAACATAATTTCAAAAGCACCTAAGAACGACAAGGCAAAAACAATCAGTAATAAAAAGAAAAGAAGGTTAAACCAAACGTTCGTCGCTAAGGCATTTAAGGCATCAGCACCAAAAATTGCGGTAACTGCTGACCCTAGCAAAACATAAATAATAACGATACAAACTGCGTAAATAATCGCATTTTTAATCCCCTTTGCCCTCGTTTTACTCTGTTTGGTAAAAAAGCTTACCGTCATTGGGATCATGGGAAACACACAGGGGGTTAACAAGGCGGCAAAACCCGATAAAAAAGCAACAATAAATATGCTCCAAAGTCCTTTATTCGTTGCTTTATTTTCTAACTTTTTTAATTCTGAACTAACTTTATAATTCGCAGTAGGACTTATTTTTTCCGTTTTTTCAAGGCTACTATCATTTAGTTCAAAAACGAGATCTACATAAGTTGGTGGTAAACATCGTTTGTCATCACAAACCATAAATTCAACTTCGGCCTGTATGCTACTAACATTTTCATCTAGTATTTTCACGGTTTGGCCAAACTGTGCTGAATTAGAAAAAAATTTAATTCGCATATTAAAAACAGGATCGTCAACAGTGGTGCCCTCTTCTTCTGTAGTATTACCAACTACACTGAAATTAGCAGCGCTATCATCATAAGTGAAACTCGTAGGAATGGGGCCATTTTCAGGTACATTTTGCGAATATAAATGCCAGCCTTGGTCAATAGTGGCATTTGAGATCAACTTGTATTCTGTCTCTGATACTTTTTCTACCGAGGTTGTCCATTTTACTGGAGTTAACACCTGTGCTTGAGCTATAAAAGACAAAGGCAAAACCAATGCCAAAAGAAACTTTTTCATTATTTTTTAATTTATGCTAAATACTAAATCTACTTCTGTGGGAGGCAAACATTTGCTATCGTCGCAGACCATAAATTCTACCATACATTTTACCTGAAATGGGTTTTTTCCTTTTAATTTAATACGTTGCTTAAAATCTGCCTTATTTGCAAAATAGGTAATCTGCATTTCAAAAATAGGATCATTTACAGTATTTCCTTTTTCTTCTGTAGTATTGCCTTTTTTTAGGTAATTAGGGTTTCCTTCAAAAGTAAAGCTTGTAGGGATTGGACCATTTTCAGGTACATTTTGTGAGTACAAATGCCACCCAGATTCAATAGTAGCCGTAGCTACTAACTCATATTCTGAGTCTGAAATTTTAGTTACAGTCGTTTTCCATTTTACAGGATTTAGTATTTGTGCTTTAGCCACAAAGCCTATCATAAGGGCAAAAATCAAAATTACCTTTTTCATTGTGTATTATTTTGAGAGATTTTTATTGTTGAGGTTTAAATACGATTTCATAAGTATCAGCGCCTTTTAATAATTCTGCCGTAAAATTCTGAACATCTTTCGCTGTAATTGAATTTACAATGTCCTCGTAGTTTTTAGGGTCATTCATATTATACCCTTCCAAAACATAGTTAGAAACCCAACTCATGTCATACCTATTGTAATCTTTCTGCTCTTTTCTTTCCTTGATATAGTTGGTAAGTGTTTTGTCCAAATCTAATTGTTGAATATCTCCTTTGGCGATTTTATTCACTTCATTATGGACAATAGTTATCAATTGCTCTACTTTTTCAGGGTTACAATCAAAATTTACCTGTAAGTTAGCTTTTTGAACAGGCCTTTTAGATAATGATACTCTTGCACTTGCGCCATAAGTACCACCTTCTTGTTCTCTTAAAGTTTCGGTGTAACGCAATTGTAAAATCGCAGCTAGGGTACTCGCCAAAAGCTCATTTTTTAGACTGTGCTTAAAATTATTTTTATATCCAATTCTCACGGATGCTTTTGGATCTTCCATTTGCAAAGCGATGTCTTTGTCTATGTTTTTGTTTACCCATGATTCTGAATTATCTTTCCAGTTTTCTTTAGCACCCGAAGCAGAAATACTGGCAATATACTGTGCTAATAAAGGTTTTAATTCGTCTTTTTGAATATCACCTACAACAAAGAAATTAAAATCTGCCGCATTGCTGAAACGTGATTTGTAAATTTTTTCAATCGTGGCAAAGTCAACGTCGTCTAGCATGGCTTGATTGAATAATCTTTGCTTTGGGTTGTTGTTTCCGTATAGCGTAGTGGTTACACTATCTTGCATTTTTGCGTTTATGTCTTTACTTCTGCGGGTTAAGAAGTTACCAATATTGTTTTCTAATACTTTAAAAGCATCTTGGTCCAAACGTGGTTTTTCGAAGCTTAAATACACCATTTGTAACATTGTCTCAACATCTTTTGTAACAGCATTGCCTATGACTATTTCATTAAGGTCTGATACCACAACCTGCGTTCTCGCCGTTTTACCTGCTAAAACTTTTGGTAATTCAGTTGCGGAATAATCACCTAAACCGGATAGTTGTACCAAACTGCCCAACATACTAGCCGATGCTAATTCAGAATCTTGTAATAAAGATTCTCCACCGTAACTGGTTGCCATGAACTGAACATCATCTTTATTTTTGTCGGCAAATTTGTAATACACGGTTGCACCATTACTTAATTTAAATTCTGTTGCGCCTGTTTCTTTTATTGGTTTTTCAGAAACGATACTTCCTTTTTTAATATCGATGCCAGTAATTAAAGTTTTACCTCCAAATTCGTCCTCATAAGCCGTTAAGGCATTATCCTTTTCAACTGTATTTATGATGTTTATCGCTTCTTCTTTGCTTAAATTGTTTAGATCCTTAACGCCGGTAACCATTAGAATTCGGTTTTCTTTGGTATATAGCTTTTTAAGTTTTTCATGCACTTCATTTGCAGTAAGTGTAGCAAAAATCTGCTTTACAAGTTCATATTCCTTGCTTACGTCTGTCATTGTTTCATTATCCAAATAATTTTTAGTAATGGTATTAATGATAGCACCATGAGGTAGATCGCTCTCTTTGCTAATTTTATTTTCGTAAGAACTGGAATACGATTTCATAGTCCTGTCAATTTCTGCTTGGGTAAAACCAAATTTTACGGCTCTATTTACTTCTGTTAAGGCATCTTTAAAGGCTTCTTGTTGTTCGCCCGGTTTTGGACTTATACGCAACGATAGCTGATTTTTTGCTCTCGCCAAATCGCTATAAAATATACTGGCACCTAAAAATGGCGCATCTGGTTTTTGGCTTATTTCTCTTAATCTAGCAGATAGCATCCCTGTAACCATTCCGTTTAAAAGCGATTCTTTTAAGTCTGCAACCGTTTGATCTTTTAGCGATTTTGGATGCGTAATATTAAACGAAATGCTAGCTGTGGAAACCTCTTCATCCATAGCCATTTGATAAAGCATATCTTTATTGTCCTCTATTTGCACTACAAAACGCTCCATTGGGTTTTTAACAGCCGGAATATCAGAAAACATGGTTTTGATTCTTTTTTCTATCGCCACAACATCAATATCACCAACAATGGCGATAGCTTGAAGATCTGTACGATACCAATCATGATAAAAATCGCGAAGGGCTTTGTATTCAAAATTGTCAACCACATCCATTAAACCAATAGGCAATCTTTTAGAGTAGATAGAATTGTTAAACATGGTAGGCAGCGATTGTTGAAGTACTCTCATACCACCACTTTGACGAGTTCTCCATTCTTCTTTAATCACGCCACGCTCGGCATCAATTTCTTCATCAGTCAATAATAAAAAGTTAGACCAATCGCGAAGCACGGTTAAACAGGTGGTAATTAATTCATCTGTGGTCGGAATGTTATCCATATTATACACTGTTTCGTCAAAAGAGGTATAGGCGTTGATATCCTTGCCAAAAACAGCACCCACTTTCTGTAGGGTATTTAAAATGCCTTTACCTTTAAAATTTTCAGTGCCATTGAATGCCATGTGTTCCAGAAAGTGAGCCAAACCCTGTTGGTCATCGTTCTCTAAAACAGAACCCACATTTTGAATGATATAATAACTCGCTACATCTTGAGTAACATCTGTACTATACAAATAATAGGTCATGCCATTGGGAAGCACCCCTTTGGTGATTTTGTTGTTTTCTGGTAATGGATCATTAAGATTGCTATTTTGCGCCATTAAAGAAATACAAAACAGGAAAGCTAGTAGTACTGTTATTTTTTTCATTGTATAATTTGTGTTAGTTATTAAAACCTTGCAATTCGGACAAAGTAAATATGATTTATCTTAAAACTATTATTTTAGTTTAATAAAGCACTAAAATACCTATTTGAATATGAAATATTACATTTTGTGTTTTTCTTTTTTAGTTTTCTGTCTTGTTGAAATATCTCGGGACTAGCCTAAATTATTGAATACGGCCTTTTTAAATTTGAAAGTAAATTTGCTTTTGTTATGAAATTCAATCAAAGGTATCCCAAATAATTAAAGGTATCCCAGATAAAAGTTTTATAATGAACAAGGAAACTAATTGAAAACATTAGCTTGAATTACTTTTATAGTAATAATATTTTCAAAGTCTTTTGGCTAAACTTATCACCAAAAACCGTCTATTCTTCACCTCATTTAATAAAATAAAACCAGAGCATTTTACGACTCTGGCTTTATGGTTTTATTTGATGTGATTATAGGGATAAAGAATCAAACAATTCAATCAATTTTTTCTCAGATGGTCTCGGGGCATCATGATCTACGATATTTCCAGAAGGATCAAGAAGGATAAAACGAGGAATTCCCCAAATATAATAGTCTCTTATGAATGTAGTCTCAAATTCATTATCGGCAAGTAGCTGAATACCTCCAAGATTTTTATCCTTAATCATGGTTCTCCATTTTTCTTCATCCTTTAAATTATCGATAGAAATACTCACAAATTTGATGTTTTTATCATGGTATTGTGCTTCTACTTTTTGTAAGAACGGTATCTCGTAAATACATGGAATACACCATGTAGCCCAAACATCAATATAAATATAGCTACCCTTTAAATGGGATAAAGAAGTTGCGCCACCTGCATAATTCATAAAATTTTCAAAATTTGGGGAAGGGTTACCAATAGCCAACTCTTTAATAATTTTTTGCTGTTCTGTGTATTGTGCAAGAATACTTGTCTGAAAATCTTCAATACCTTTATATTGCATTTTTACGAAACTAGTATCTAATAGCGCTTTTTTGTCTTCTAATTTACTTTTAATTCCGTCAATATATGCGTTTGTTTGCTTGTCAAATTCGGCTTGGTCTAAACTCAAATAAACGGTATAATCTTCTCCGTAAAGCTCATTTAGAGATCCAACCTGATGCTTAAGAAAGTCATTTTCATTTTTTCCTTTACCAGTAAATACAAGAGTTTTTTGAAGATTTTCAACATCAAAATTTACTTCAAGGTTCATATCGTTATTTAAATACAATCCGAATATCTTGTCATAAACTGCATTATAACTTGAAGAAGCTTCTAATTTTACATAACTGGCGGATAAACTTTTAGTTGTCGTTGCCATTTCAAAACAGATAAAAAATGCTTTTCTAACCCCGAACTTTATTTTGTGAAACAAAATATTTGTGGTAGCTGGCTTCTTATGGTTACAAATGTTGCATTACCTAACACAATCATTTTTAACTTGACAAGAAGTACGGTTGCATGTATTACATTTATAACCCTTAGTATCCTTTTAAACTAGCTAGATATTCTTTAAAATCAAGATCAGTTTTGAACCAATCAGAAAACTCTAGAAGATTTTGACCCTTAAATATGCCTATAATTTAATATATTTACTTTTCTTAAAAATAAGCATTTCAATACTAACCTCTATATACCAAAATTAATTAATGTTCTTTTTATACCTCCAAGTTTGCATCTGAAATAGAGTTATTTTTGTAAAAGATTTTGGTTTTTTCAAGTCGTAAGAACACAATTAAATTTAAAAATGAATAAGGCAGAGCTCGCATTAAAGGAAAGGATTAAGGAGTTAACATGTCTTTATGAAGTGTCTTCTATTATTGTACAATCTAATTCTGAACTTCTAGAGGATACATTGGTCGCTATCGCAGGAAGTCTCAAAAAAGCCTTCAAGTTTAGTGAAATTACGGAAATTGCCATTAAAACAGAAGAAATAAATATCGCCGTAAATAACACTGGTGATGCTAAAGTCGCCATCACTTCTGCCATTTTAAGTTTCAATAAAGTAAACGGCAGTATTAATGCTTATTTACCTAGCGACAAGTTTTCAGAACAGGATTTTTTGTTTGAAGAACAACAACTTTTAGATAGTATTGCCTCGAAAATTGGAAACCTTTTAGAACGTTTGGAGCTAAAAAAAAATGAAATTTCTTTAAAAAGACAAATGGAGCGCGCCGATCGATTGGGTATTTTAGGAGAAATTACAGCTGGGATTGCCCATGAACTCAATACACCATTAGCCAATATTCTAGGTTTTGCGGAATTACTTCAAGATGATTTAAAGAATGATTCGAAGGCAACTTCAGACTTAGAGAAAATAATTCAGAATGCTATTTTCTCCAGAGAAGTGGTAAAAAAATTGATGTTTTTTGCTTGTGAAATGCCACAAAAAATGCAAAAGGTAAACATTGTACCTATCATAAAAAACGCTATCAATTTACTCGATGCCACCTTTAGAAAAGAACAGGTAAAATATATCGTGAAAATTGAAGAAATAGAACTATGGCTGCGAGCGGATACCATTCAGCTAACACAAATAATTTTTAATTTAACCATGAACGCTATCTATTTTTCTCCTAAAAATGGTTTAGTTATCATTGAAACTTTTCAGAATAAAACACATATTATTTTAAAAATTTCTGATGAAGGCACAGGTCTTTCTGAAACTTCTCTTGAAAAAATATTTCAACCTTTTTATACTACAAAAGCTACTGGTGATGGCTCTGGATTGGGTTTAAGTGTTGTGCATGGTATTATTATGAGCCATGCCGGGACCATAATTGCTGAAAACAATTTGAATAAAGGCGCTACCTTTACTGTTAGTTTGCCTAAATCTTAAGGAAATGGATTTACAAAAAGAGAATATACTTATTGTTGATGATGATGTAAATATTTTAGAACTTTTACAAAGGCACCTACAATCCTGGAATTACCATACCTACAAAGCGGTTTCAGTAAAAGAGGCGGTAGCTATATTGCGCGATACTCCTATTGATTTGCTAATTACTGACTTAAAAATGCCCGAAATTGATGGTTTTGAACTTATAAAATTTGTGTCAGAACACTATCCAAAACTTCCTAAATTGGTAGTTACTGGGTATCCAACTGTTCAAGATTCACTTTCTGCTATAAAATCAGGAGTCGTAAAGTATCTCACAAAACCCTTTACCAAAGATGAGTTAAGCGATGCTATAAATGCCACTTTTATAAATAGGGCTGGTAGGGGTCAAAACCCATCAAATGAAAAAAAGAATTCATCTTTAAAAAATGAAAATCAAATTCCAACATCTTACGGGGAGATTATTGGGAATTCAGAAAAAATAAAAAAGGTTATTCAAATAATTGAACGTGTAAAAAACAATAAGGCAACCATTTTTGTAAAGGGAGAAAGCGGTACTGGAAAAGAGTTAGTGGCAAGAGCTATCCACTATCAAGGTAAATTTTCTCGGGAGCCTTTTATAGCGGTCAATTGTGGTGCCATTCCAGAAAACCTATTAGAAGCAGAACTATTTGGTTATACGAAAGGAGCATTTACGGGTGCAGAAACCACTCGAAATGGTTTTTTTCAAGCGGCAAGTGGTGGGACAATTTTTTTAGATGAAATTGGTAATGCTTCTCTAGCGGTACAAGCGCGATTGTTGCGTGTACTACAAGAAAAGGAAGTTACCAAAGTAGGTGCTCAAAAACCCGAAAAAATAGATGTTCGTATTATTACTGCAACTAATAGCGATTTAAGAGAACTGATAAAAAAAGAAGTTTTTAGAGAAGATTTATTTTATAGGCTAACGGTAGTAGAAATTCAGGTAGCTCCACTGAGAGAGCGAAAAAAGGATATTCCGCTTCTTGTTGAAAAATTTCTATTTAAATATGGCGTGGAATATAAAGATGCTTTGGTAAAAATTAGTCCATCTGCATTAGTCATTTTAGAGCGTTATGATTGGCCTGGCAATATTCGTGAATTAGAGAATGTAATTCAAAGGGCAGTGATCATGAGTGATAGAATTATAGAGGTTGAGCATTTACCGGAAACGCTCAAGTTTCATATTAATTTTCCAGAAAACGATATGGTACCCCTTAAAGAAATGGAAAAAAGATATATTCAAAAAGTACTCAACTTTACCAATAATAATAAAACCAAGGCCGCTGAAATTTTAGGAATAGACCGTAAAACAATCCGGCAAAAGTTAGGTGAATAGGCTATAGACTTTGTGCTTTAAGTCATAAGCTAAAAGTTAAAAATCAAGAGTTAAAAGCCAAAAGCAAAAGCCAAAAGTCATAAGCTATTTAGCACCTTACATTCTTTTAAAAATTATACTGATCACAGCCAACTGAATTACACCTAAAGCTTGCCACTTATAGCTTAAAGTACAAAACACTTTCCCGCTACATTTTCCCCAACTGGGTAATTTTGCACCAATTCTTCATTTGTATTCTGTTTAAGAAAATAATTTAATTATCTGATTTTTAGTTATTTACATTTTTTTGGTATGTTTTTGCATTTTGATGGCACACACATTGCATTTAGTGAGTAAATCTTAATTAGTTATGACAGCAGCATCTTTCAATATTTGTCCTACTTGCATCCATGTAAAAACTTGTGTACTAACAAATCAAAAAAATAGGGTATGGTCTTGTAGTGAGTACCATCAAATACAAGATACACTAAACTATTCATTAGAAATTATTGAGAGCGATTGTCTTGTCGATTTATAAATAAAAACAATAAAGACGCGATTTACTAAAATTAAAATACAAATTAAAATCATAGAATGACAACAATAACAAAAGAGCTTGATATTAAAGAAAAAAAAGCACCACTTAAAGGTATGATGGAAAACGTGATGGAGCAATTTAATAGTGCTGCAGATCATATTCATTTACACCCTAATATTCGTAAAATATTAAGCATTACCAATAACGAAATCGTCGTGAATTTTCCAGTAAAAATGGATAATGGCGAGGTTGAGATTTTCAGAGGTTATAGAGTTCAACATAATAATGCACTAGGTCCTTATAAAGGCGGATTGCGTTACCACCCAACGGTGGATATTGATGCGGCCCGAGCGTTGGCTATGTGGATGACATGGAAAACCTCATTGGCAGGTTTGCCTTATGGTGGAGGTAAAGGTGGCATTCAGTTAGATCCTTCAAAATATTCTCAAGGAGAATTAGAGCGTATTACCAGAAGATTTACGTTTGCTCTTGCTGATAATATTGGGCCAGAACATGATATACCCGCTCCAGATGTTAATACCAATAGCCAAACTATGGCTTGGATGGCAGATACTTATATGAGTACAAGACCACCAGCAGAGCGCACTGCAAATCAGCATGTGGTTACTGGCAAACCGGCAGGGAGTGGAGGTCTTGAAGGTCGTGATCGTGCAACCGGTTTTGGAGTGTTTTTAACCATTAAATTTTGGGCAGAAAACAACAATGAAACCCTTGCTGGAAAAACTTATACCGTGCAAGGTTTTGGAAACGTTGGCTATTGGGCAGCTTATTTTCTTGAAAAAGAAGGCGCAAAATTAGTAGCTGTTCAAGATGCTTTTGGATCTATTCAGAATAAAAACGGAATTGAGGTTGAAGCACTTTTTAACTATACAAAAGCGCATAAGGGCAGTGTAGTCGATTATCCAAATGCCTTGCCTTTAGATAAGGATGATTTTTTTAGTACGCCTTGTGATATTTGTATTCCGGCTGCCTTAGGAAACCAAATTACGAAAGAAAATGCTCCTTATATAAAAGCCAAATTAATTGCAGAAGGTGCAAACGGACCTACGAATGTAGAAGGTGAACAGATATTGATAAAAAACGGAGTTGCCATTATTCCTGATATTTTATGCAATTCTGGGGGGGTCATCGGAAGTTATTTTGAATGGCTACAAAACCGAAACGGAGAATTATGGCAGCTTGATGAGGTCATGATAAAACTTGAAAAAAAGTTAAAAGAATCTTTTGATAAAGTGTCTAAGTACGCAGCAGAAGAAAATCTTGATATGAGAACCGCAGCTTATTGCATAGCCATACGGCGTATTGAAAGAGCTTATGTAGAACGTGGAATTTTTCCATAATTAAAAGATTTAAAAATGAAATACCGAAGTTTAATGTTAGAAAAAAGAGAATACGTGTATTTAAAGCGTATTCTCAATATCTCAGGATATACGGGCGATTTTGAAACTCAGAAGTCCCTAAAAAAATTATTAGAAGAGCTTAAAACTGCTCAGATAGTTGACAATGAAGAGCTTCCAAAAGATATAATTCGGTTAAATAGTAAGGTGAGTGTTGAGTCTGAAAATGGATGGAGCAAAACCATACAAATTGTAATTCCATCAGATAGAGATTTAAAAAACGATAAGATATCGGTTTTAACACCTATGGGCGCCGCACTTATTGGCTATTCTCAAGGCGACGCTATTATTTGGGATTTTCCAAAAGGCCTTCAGCAACTTAAAATCGTTGCTGTTGAACAAGACGAAAGTTATGAAACTATGTATGTACCTATTTAAAAATTTTATCAATGAAAAATATGAATAGCCAGGTATATAGTCATGACAATGAGGTGGACTTAACGCACAAAATAAATGCTAGTGAGTTAAATAACTGGATTATGCATTTACAATATACCAAAAAAGAAATCAATCATCTTGTGGCCATTAGCAATGGAATTTTAGATGAAAAATTTGTAGATAGCTTTGAAGAAAAACATAACGAAAATTATGATTTTCTGAATTTATTAACGAGTTATAAAAACTCTAGAGATTCCATAATGGAATGTGAGGACAATGAATGCGATATGGCATTTATTAGTGATCATGAAAATTTTAGACAGCGCTATACCTATTATTTGGAGAACTATCGAAAACTAAAGGACATCTTTTTTGAGGAACTTTCGGCGACAATAACATCAAAAAAATAAATTTTTAAATCCATTAGTTTGAACAGTACCAGCTTGTTTGCCATTGAAGGTCAAAGAAAATTATTTATTAAAAAAGATTTAATATCCCTTAGTCATTGGATTGATGAATTAGAGGCTGTAGATAACGAACTTAACAGCTTAAAACACTTAGAACAACAGGTTTTAAAAAATGCGATACTAAGTCAGGATATAACAACTTTTAGGCGTAAAAACACCTTAACAATGGGTCTTTTGTGTCAATATGAACAAGAGTTGCGTGCTGAATTTGAATATGGAAAAGCAATTTATGATGTTAAAATCGCAAAATTACATGAAAAAAAACGGGATGAATATTTGAGCATTAAAAGGGGCTTTATGCTTTTAAAGGACTCAGTGTATAAGTTACTCGAAACTTGTAAGCGCAACTGACGCATGTTTTGAAAACCACTTTAAAAATTAGGATTATGGAAACAGAGAATGAAACCACTTGTAGTAATAGAAAATTTAATTGTATTGCCATTATAATTTGTGTGGCAATTTTAGCATTACTTAGTTGGTTGGTTCCTGCTCCTATATTTAGTTGAAAATCATAGATTGATGTTTATTAAAAAAGGCTGCCTAAAAATTTTTAGACAGCCTTCTTTGGATTCATAATTGGTATTACCTTCTGTTTTAAGACTTTTAAAACATAAATCCAATCCCTGCGGATACATAAGAATTATGTACATCTACATTTTCTATCATTTCTGAGAAACCGTAGGTATATCTAGCTTGTATAAAAAATGACTCCGCAAATTTATACTCTAATCCTGTTGTTAACTGAAAGTCAAAATCTTGAACAGCGTCCGTGTCAAAATCACCACCATCGTTGGTAGGTTCAAAATCTACTTCTTCATTTACTTTAAATCCAAATTGCGGCCCAACGTGAATATTAAGTCCATCAAAAATATATACTTTTAAAAGTATAGGGACTTGAATATAATCTACTTGATACTGGGCATCATTCCCATTTGGGTTATCATTGATATCAAAACCTTGGCCTGAATAAAAGGCCTCTGGTTGTATTGAAAATATATCAGATACCGGAATTTCTGCTAATAAACCAGCATAAAAACTGGTACGCCCATCTGGACTATCAAAATCATCACCGGCTACAGTTGCAAAATTAAGTCCTCCTTTTACGCCAATTTGAAATTTATCGGACCATGATTGCGCCATTAAACTTGACCCTGATACGAATAATATACCTAAAATAAATAATTTTCTCATTTTTAAAATCTTTAAATATTAAACAATTTGTTGCTACAAAACTATTATGTGCTCAGCATATAGCTGAACGCAATCAATAAGGTTTTTAATCCAAAAGAATAATGTGCTCTGTTCCTCTATAATAGCCAAAAACAATATTTTTAGTAAATTACTTTCATCATTCTTATGTATTTTAAAACAACAAAAGCTGCAAGGTATCCATGCAGCTTATTGAAAACGTTAAATGCTCTTTTATTCCATATCGTCAAAAGAAGTGTAAGAGAATTTTTGTCCCCCTACAGATAAGTCTGCCATAGCGCCTGCTTTAGGCATTGCAAAAACTAAAACGCCATCGTTGTAATTAGCATTCTTAGAGCCTCCTGTTTCTAAAATTACAGCTGACATTTCTGCTGAAAAGGTTAATTCGTCATCTTTAAATTTAGCCAATTCTTTATCGGTTTCAAAGAAAATTACTTGAGATAGTGCTTGACCACCTGCTTGAAGCCCGATATCTAATTTTTTCAGATCCGCCATTCCAACAGCCACGCCGTTTTCGTACAGTACTCCGTTTCCTGATGCAGCACCAATAATAAATGCGCCTTCACCTACATTTGGGAATACTACATAGCCTGATGAATTATCGATAAAGTTTTTAAGTCCTTTATCTACTTTCAGCATTGCTGTTTTTGCAGTTTCAGCATCTTTCATTATTTCCTTATCCTTTTCGGTTTGTGATATTCCGTTTAAGCTTACTAAAAATAAAGATGCTACTATAATCGATTTTAAAATTTTCATAATTGTATTTGTTTTAGATGAAGTTCAAAATTAAGCTGCTAATTTTCAATTTTTTAACCTTCTCCGTTAAAAAATTGATGCAAAAACTACTCCTTCATTTAATATTTTGTAATACAGTTAATCTAATATTTTTTTGAGTTAGTTTATGAGTAAATTATCGGGTAAGTTTAGAGTGCAGAGATAAAACTTAGAATTATGGAAAAATATGAAGCATGTATTCTTGTCTGTCAACAATGTTTAATAGACTGTCAAAATTGCTTAATGCAAATGCTTGGAAAAGCAAGTAAAAACGATTGTCCCAAGTGCTGTGCACTTTGTCTTGATGCTTGTTTAACCTGTTTAAAGTTTATGTCGGCAGATAGCGAATTTGCAAAGCAATACTGCCAGTTATGTGCTGAGGTTTGCGAATGGTGCGCTGGACAATGCGAGGAACATGAACACAAGCATTGTAAAATTTGTGCCGAATCTTGCAGAAAATGCGCTGAAGAATGTCGCAAAATGGCAGCCTAATTATAGAATTTAAAATTTAACACAAATAAATATGAGCGAAATAAATTATACGAAAGACAAAAACGGACTTCAGAAAATGAGAAGCCTTTTAGATATTAGCAAGATAGTTATGATGGCAACGAATTTGCAAAAGACACCTTTTTCTATTTGCCCCATGACCTTACAAGAAATAGATGAACAAGGCGATCTCTGGTTTTTATCTAATAAAGAGAGTGATCATTTTAAGGATATTACACGGGATAATAAAGTGCAATTAATTTATATGGATGAGGATGCCAACACCTATATTTCAATTTTTGGAAATGCAACGCATATAGAAGATTCCAAAAAAGTGGATGAGCTTTGGAACCCGAAATTAGAAAAGTGGTTCAATGGTAAAAACGATCCCAATCTGGTACTTCTAAATATGAATATGGAAAATGCTTATTATTGGGAAAGTGCTAGTAATAGTTTGATATCTTTTTTTAATCAAACGAAATCAATATTGACTGAAACCCAATCCAAGGATGGAAATCACGGTCATATTAATTTACAAAATCACTAAACGCACATAAAAACGCTTAATCTATTAAAAATACTGCCAATCAGAAACTACTGATTGGCATTATTTTTTTTACGGCTGTATGGCTTTAAAAATTATGAATTAATTTTCAAATCCTTATCCATCGTTTGGTAATCGGTATAACCTTTTTTACCTGGGGTGTAAAATGTTTCTTGATCCCAATCACTTAAGACAGCATTATGCTCAAAACGCTCTACTAAATCGGGATTAGAAATATAGAGTTTAGCAAAAGATACCAAATCAGCATGCTCTTTTTCAAGTACCGCATTCCCTTTTTCTTGATCAAAGTTGGTGCTAATCATCAGCGTACGGTTGTACATGGGTCGATACCTTTCCGCAATTTTGGTAACCGCATGTGGCACCTCAGAAACATCGTTAAAGGGTTCTGAAAGATGCAGATAGGCCAAATCATAATTGTTTAGTTTTTTAATAATAAAGTCAAAAGTCGGAATGCTATCTTCATCTAAAGTCATCCCAAAAATACCGTGTAAAGACGGGTTTAAGCGAACACCAATCTTATCTGCCTGCATTACTTTTTTAATTCCGTCGATAATTTCAAAGAGTATTCGCGACTTATTTTCGTGACTTCCTCCGTATTCATCCGTCCGATGATTAGAAGTACTACTAAAAAACTGATGTAATAAATAACCGTTTGAAGCATGAATTTCTACGCCATCAAAACCTGCATCAAGGGCGTTTTTGGCAGCGTTCACAAAATCTGATATGGTGCGCTTAATGTCTTCCTTTGACATGGCTTTTGGTGTAACTGTCTGTTTTTCTCCCTCCGGGGTATAGACAGTGGCTTCGGGGTTTAAGGCAGAAGGAGCCAAAGGTAAATTACCATCGTGAAAATCTGGATGCGAAATTCTGCCTACATGCCATAATTGAATAAAAATTCGACCGCCGGCTTCATGAACTTTTTCGGTAACTTTTCTCCAGCCTTCTACTTGCTCTTTGGAGTGAATGCCAGGAGTATTAATATAACCTACCGCTTCTTTTGATATTTGTGAACCCTCTGTAATAATTAAACCTGCCGAGGCTCTTTGAGCATAATAAACACCTTGCAATTCTTCGGTAGGAGCTTTTTCTTCGTTATCAGCACGACTTCGGGTCATCGGAGCCATAACCACACGGTTTGGCATTTCTAATGTTCCAATAGTAAACGGTTGTAATAGCGCTTGTTTGTTCTCCATAACTTTCTTTTTAATGTAATTGTTTTTTATTTAATCCCTAATTTTTTCTTTCTTCAAAAAAGTGGATGAGACAATACAAAAGATTGAATTTTATCCCAATTTTCAGTATTGCTTTTTGATGTAATGCTATCTTCAAATGATTTGATTTAAAAACACAACATACGCGAATGGTAAAGCAAGCATTGTTTTTATGCGATTAAAAAATAGCCCAAATGAAAAATAACTTTTTTGTCTTGAAATTCTCGGCTATTTTAAGTTTATTCAACCAGGATATTTCCATATTTTGATGCGTATCAATTGTTCTGTTTTTTATAATTTTATATCAAAGTGGGTAAGATGAAAAACAATTCTAAATGGTAAATAGTTCAAAGATTAAGGTTTTCCAGAAGTCGGTTTCGATGGTTTTATGGTTTGCGTCAATTAAATTTGTTTTTCGAATAAGGCTTGGCACATTTCAAGAGTATTTTTGGTGAAAAAGATAAAAATGATAAAGCCTAAAAACAAATTTCCCGATTTAGAATTACCGCTTATAAATGGAACGCAATGGAGTTTATCTGCTCAAAAAAGTGATGTGTTCACTATGCTCGTATTTTATCGTGGTTTACACTGTCCTATTTGTAAAATGTATTTAGAAGAATTGAAATTGAAACTTGATTCCTTTATTGAGAAAGGAGTACATTTAATAGCTATAAGTTGTGACACTGTTGAAAAGGCAAAAAAAGCAGGGAACGAATGGGAAATTTCTGAAATTCCTGTTGGTTATGATTTAGCCATTGATAAGGCGAGAGAATTAGGACTCTTTATCTCTAAAGGTATCTCTGATAAAGAACCAGAAATATTTTCAGAACCTGCGGTTTTCCTAATTAAACCCAATCAAACATTATATGCAAGTGCTATACAAAGTATGCCATTTGCAAGGCCAAACTGGGACGACATTTTAGGCGCTATTGATTATATTGGAAAAAATGACTACCCAGCGAGAGGAGGCGCCTAAATTTATAAACATAGGCAGAAACTCTAGCGAAGGAAAGTTTAACGTTTCTTTAAAAAATTTAGCTCATTACTTTTAATCACGTATCCAATCCGGATCATGCTGCGAAATTCTTTATAAGCAATTAAACTTTCAGCTTGACCCACATACCATTCTACCATAAAATATTGATTGGATGTGTTCTTAAAAGGATTGTAATACAAACGAGGACGAAAAGCGCCCTTTAAGTCCCATTTTAGACCTTTTCTCATCATCAAATCCAAATAAAGTTGATCTGGTTTAATTTCGTATGAAATATCAATTTGACCCAAACCAACATAATCTAAAATATCAGGATTTCCATTATCATATTTAAATGGAAGCCATAATTTTGTTTTAATCATTGTTTTTCTGCCGATTTCAGTGGCATATTCAAGGTTTAAACGGTTCCAAGTTCTCGAAAAAATGCTATCTCTCCCGTTCGATTCGTGTTCGAAACTTAGACCAGCAATTCCTTTTAGCCTGTCGTTTTTGTCAAAAATAGGTTTATTAATTCCGAGCGAAGGGTTAAAGTTTATTTCTCGAAAAGGTAGAGATTCCTTATAGATATCCCAAAAAGCTTCTTGGCTATAGGTGATAAAGAGCTGCGTATCCCAAGGTAATTTGGTACGCGTAATCATCTGTTTAAAGCTTATCTGATATTTGGCATTAGCGGTTTCACTGTTAATTACGCTATTCGTTGGTACTCCTGTGATAAAATAGTTGTCTTTATAAATAGTGAAATAAGTAATTTTTTGTACAGAATCTTTATAGGCTTCTCGTGTTAAAGTTTGTGCATTGGCATCAAACAAACATGTATTACTTGCCATATATAATGACAACATAACCCAATATTTAAAGTTTAGTTTTAAGCTCATTTTTGAATTTTTTGTATCATAAAGAATAAACCCTTTATAAAAAGTTCAAAGCTAAATGCATAGACGTATTTGTTTTAACTATATGAGTTATATAATTGACCTAAATGAGCCATTGATTTGCGCATAACGAGTATTTTTTTTCTAATATTCAAAGAATTTTATTTTAAGAGGAATTACAATTGAAATGAGTTAAAATCCTTTTTTTTAAGGGTCATTGCAGTTAATAATACATCGTAAATTTAGATTTAATCTTAAAATAGTTTATAAGATGAAAGTCGTTACAAGCTAAAATATATATGAAAGAAAGTAAAATAGTGATTATTGGTGGCGGATTTGCAGGCATAAATTTAGCACAATCTTTAGGAGGCAAAAAAGGCGTTCAAGTAACGTTGGTGGATAAAAATAATTATAATTTTTTCTCTCCTCTACTGTATCAAATCGCTACCGGATTGTTAGATATTTCCAGTATTTGTATCCCTTTTAGAACACTTTTTAAAGACCATAAAAATTTGCATTTCAGGTTGGGCAAGCTGCAAAAAGTGGTGCCACAAGAAAATAAAATAGTGCTGACTACAGGAGAGTTGGCTTACGATTTTTTAGTTATAGCCACAGGTACAAAAAGCAATTTTTTTGGGATGGAAAACATCAAAAAAAATTCGCTCCCTATGAAATCCGTTGGGGAGGCAACAAAAATCAGAAATTACTTACTTCGAGAGGCTGAAAGGTACATTTATACCAATGATGAGGTTGAAAAACGTAAAATGAGAAATATTGTGGTTTCTGGTGCGGGACCATCAGGGGTAGAAATAGCGGGGATGTTGGCTGAAATGCGGAATAGGATTCTAGAAAAGATTTATCCTGAACTCGACAGCACAAAGATGAATATTTATTTGGTCGATGGTGCTCCAACAGTGCTTCCGCCAATGAGCGATGCATCGCAGCAATATTCCTTGAAAAGTCTAAAAGAAATGGGTATTATAGTAAAACTAAATAAACTTGTCTCTGATTATAAGGATGATGTCGTTTATTTTAAAGACGGCGACACCATTGAAACCAAAACGCTCATCTGGACTGCTGGGGTTATTGCTTTAAAATTTAAAGGACTTCCAGAAGAGAGTTATGAAAAAAGTAACAGACTTAAAGTCGATGCTTTTAATAAAATACAGAACACTAAAAATATTTACGCTATTGGTGACGCTTGTATGCTTACAAGCGATCCTGATTTTCCAGATGGGCACCCGCAATTGGGGAGTGTAGCGCAACAACAGGGAAAAACCTTAGCTAAAAACTTCATGCTATTACGTGATCATAAAGCACCAAAGCCTTTCAATTACAAAGATAAAGGCACTATGGCGATCATTGGCCGAAATAAAGCGGTGGCTGATTTAACTGTTCCGAAAACCACTATTACAGGCTTTTTTGCTTGGATATCTTGGTTGTTTGTTCATCTATTTTTGCTGCTGAATTACAGAAATCAGTTGAGAACCATGTGGAACTGGGCGTATGCCTATTTTGGGAAAGCACAATCTCAGGGCATTATGCTAGGCGAAATTCCTTATAAATTAGATGCTAGTGCCTCAAAAGGAAAAAACAAAGAAAAACTCAAAACGAGTTCATAATTTTAATAATTAAAACACTTATAATGAGAAGATTAGAAAATAAAGTAGCCGTAATCACAGGCGGTTCAGGAGAAATTGGCTTTACAACAGCCAAGAAACTAGCCAAAGAAGGCGCAAAAGTTTTGTTGGTAGATATTGATGAAAAAAGCCTAAAAGAAAAAGAAAAGGAGGCTAAGGATAGCGATTTAGAAATATCATATACTGTGGCTGATGTAACAAAAGCAGATGATGTTAAAAAATATGTGACAACAGCTTTAGAACGCTATGGAAAAATAGATTTATTTTTTAACAATGCAGGTATTGAAGGCGTTGTAAAACCCATGCACGAATACCCAGAAGATGTGTTTGATAAGGTAATAGCTGTTAATGTAAAAGGGGTTTTTCTAGGGATGAAATATGTAATTCCAAAGATTGAAGATGGTGGAAGCATTGTTATTACCTCCTCGGTTGCAGGTTTAACAGGAACGCCAGGAATGGTCGCTTACAACACTAGTAAACATGCGACTATTGGAATCATGCGTGTAGCGGCAAAAGAATTAGGCGCACGAAAAATTAGGGTCAATACCGTACATCCGGGCGTGGTTGATAGTCGCATGATGCGTTCTCTCGAAGACGGGATAAATCCTGGTCACGGAAAAGATGTAAAATCTGCATTTGAAAAGCAAATACCTCTCGGCCGTTATGCAACATCAGAAGATGTGAGTGATATGGTCACTTTTTTATTTTCTGATGATAGTAGTTACGTACATGGAAGCATATTTGTAGTTGATGGGGGCTTCACAGAGCAGTAATAAAGCAGTAGAATTTATTTATTAATCGGTCAGCATCAAATTGATTTTGAGCACCACACAAAAACAAGATAAAATGAAAGATTTTAAAAATAAAACAATAATTATTACAGGCGGAGCAAGCGGATTGGGTCTTGCAACGGCAAAAGAATTAGCCTCGAAAGGAGCAAATCTATCACTCGTAGATTATGATGAAGAAGGTCTTGAAAAGGCGAAAAAAGAGCTTAAAAAAGAATTCTCAGACATCACTGTACTAACGATCATTGCGGATGTTTCCGATGAAAAAGCGGTAAAAAATTATGTAACAACTACGGTTAAAGAATTTGGGGCTATTGATGGTTTTTTGAATAATGCCGGAATCGAAGGAGACCAATCTCCAATGGACGAATATGATGTTGACATGTTCAAAAAAGTAGTCGATATAAATTTAATGGGTGTTTTCTACGGTCTAAAATACGTTATTCCAGAAATGAAAGACAAGGGTGGTAAAATAGTAAATATGTCTTCTGTTGGCGGTATTAGGGGCGTAATCAACATTACACCCTATGTGGCCACCAAACACGGTGTAGCCGGAATGACTAAAAGTGCGGCCATGGAATTTGCAAAATATAATATTTTAACAAATGCGCTTTCTCCTGGCGCCATATTAACGCCAATGGTGGCTGAATCTATGAAAAAAACAAATCCAGACAACCCTAAAAAGGCTGAGGAAGATTTTGCGAAAAGAAACCCTACAGGAAGATTAGGAAGACCGGAAGAAGTAGCTAAGGCTGCTGTTTTTTTATTAAGCGATGATAACAGCTATATTAACGGACAGGTTATCGCCATAGACGGTGGAGAATCAAATATCTACGGAAATTTATAAAAATCTTAGCGATAGTAAAATCCTAGAATTCAGTGGTCATAAATTGATGGTCTTCTAGGATTTTTATATATTTAAGTTCTATATTTTTAAAATAATAAACGGACACTTTCAATTTCTTATTATTCACAATTTTAAACCATAAAACCATGTCAAAATTCAACGAAATAATAGCTCAAAATAAACCCACACTTATTGATGTCTTCGCCACTTGGTGTGGCCCTTGTAAAACCATGGCACCTTTTTTTGATCAGGCAAAAGCGGAACTTGGAGATTCCGTAACTGCTTTGAAGATAGATTTGGATAAAAATCCTGCTTTCGCAGCTAAATATGGTGTTCGTAGTGTACCTACTTTAATGTTGTTCAAAAATGGAAAAGTAGTTTGGAAACAATCTGGCGTTATCCCAGCCAACGAACTTGTGGTTATTGGGAGGCAACATATTTAAACTAATCGTTAATGAAAAAAATACAAGATTTTTTTAAAATTTTTTTAGAAAGAGACTCTTCCACTGGCATTCTACTAATTGTGGCAACAATCGCTGCCTTGATTGTTGCCAATACCCCATTAAATAACTTTTATAATGTGGTCATGGAACTAGAATTTACGCTAGGTTTTCCAGATTTAAATATTACGAAGTCCATTCATCACTGGGTCAATGATGGCTTAATGTCTTTATTTTTTCTACTGGTAGGTTTAGAAATTAAAGGAGAGCTAAAATTCGGCAGACTCAAGTCTTTTAAATCAGCAGTTTTTCCTGTGGTTGCAGCGGTTTGTGGTGCCATAATACCAGCACTTATTTATTGGGGCTTTAATTATGATACTATTTATTTACAAGGGTGGGCGATACCTATGGCAACCGATATTGCCTTTGTCATTGGTATTCTTGCATTATTGGGTTCAAGAGTACCTTCTTGGGTAAAAGTATTTGTAACCACTATTGCCGTGGTGGATGATTTGATTGCTGTTCTAGTTATTGCTTTTTTCTATACAGAAGACATAAGCTGGTCAGCATTGGGTATCGCAGGAATTTGCGTGTTGATACTATTATTCTTTAATCTGCGAAATACGGCTAGACTTAGTCCATACTTAATCGTTGGTTTTGTACTTTGGTGGGCAGTACTTGCTTCTGGAATTCATGCTACCATTGCAGGAGTTGTTTTAGCATTTACTATTCCATTGCATAGAGCATGGGGTTTAGATAAAATAAAGGAATTCGCGAAAAAGGGTTTTGATCAATTTAAAAAAGCAAAAGACGAAACTTTCTCTTTTAGTATAAATCATGCTTATTATTATCTTGAAAGAACACAACGCCAAATGGAATCGCCCTTACGCCGCCTTGAACGCAAACTACACAAACCTGTTTATTTATTGATCATGCCTTTATTTGCTTTTGTAAATGCCGGAATTGTCATTGACGGAGAGATTATGACAAATGCCTTTAAAATGCCAGTAACTTGGGGCATTATCGCTGGTTTATTTGTTGGCAAACAAGTTGGTATTCTTCTCGGAATATGGGTGCTTTTGAAATTTTTTTATAAAAATATGCCGAACACTAAGGCAATTTGGAAAGTGCTACACGGCGTTTCTTTATTATGTGGTATAGGCTTCACCATGTCGCTTTTTATTGCAAATTTATCATTCTCTAAAGAAATTATTTTGGAGGAAGCAAAAATCGGAATTCTAGTAAGTTCGCTGTTGAGCGGTGTTTTAGGCTACTACATGTTATACAAAGGTACGGCGAACCAAGAAGGTATCCAGTCAGAAAATCTGAGTATTGTAAATACACCTTCCGAGAATGATGAGGTGTAGGGTTTCAATCTGAATGATGAGTAGATAGCTTTACTTCAAATCACAGTTATTTTTAATAAATTTTTGTGCTACGCATTTAACATTTGAGTAAGAAAAAATGTAGCTACAATCCAAAGAATAAGACTCAGTAAGCCTCCGACTATTAAAAAATGTTTGAATTGATAATTGCCTAGTCCGTAAATCAGAGTGTTTGTTTGATAACCCACAGGGGTAAAAAAACTAAAGTTGGCAGCGAACATAACAGAAAGTATAAAGGGCTTAAAGTCTAAATTCATCCCCTGTGCCAATGAAATAGCAATGGGAGTCATGATAATGGCAGTTGCGTTATTACTTACAACTCCGCTTAAAACCATAGTTACTAAAAATAAAGTTCCAATGATAATAAAATTAGGTTGATCGCCTAAAAACCCTAATAATTTTTCTGAAATCCACATATCGGCTTCGGTATTGTGCATGGCAATTCCTAAAGGAATCATACCTGCAAGAAGAAAGAAAATTTGCCAATTTACCTTTTTATAAACCGTAGTTAAATCTAGATTTTTGGTTACTAATAACACACAAACGCCTAAAAGCGCACTTACTAAAATAGAAAATACTCCAGTGGCAGCTAAGCCTATGACCAATATTAAGGTGGCTAACGAAAAGTAACGTTTAAATTTAGAGTCATTATTTACCTTGTCATATTCTTGAAGCAATACTACATTCTCTAAATTGGTAAGCGCATTTAAATTATCTTTAGAAGTTTCTACCAATAAACGATCCCCTTCTTTTAAAACTAATTTATTGAGATTACTATGTACCGTTCGCTCTTTTAGCTTAGTCAATGTTTTTCGCTTTTTTATGGCAATCGGGATGGTATCTTGTATCATAAAATTTCTAAGTTGGCCTAAGGTTTTTCCTAAAAGCGTAGCCCCTGGAAGCATTAAAAGTTCCACAAAAATGCGAGAGTCTAAATCATTTTCAATTTTTTCTTTGTCATCATTTTTCTTGTCCTGTTTAAAAGATTCGGGCACATATTTTTCTTCATGGATACTCAGGTTTTCTGATTCATTGATTCTAGCCAGATTTTTTAAATTACACATGAGTAATAATTCATCGTTAATTTTTAGGGTAATATATTTTCCAGGAGAATTATGTATTCGGTTATTACGCGTTAATTTTAATAAAGAGATTTCAGAATTGTTATACAAAAAAGTTTCCTGAATAGTTTTGCCCACCAACTTTGATTCCGCATTAATGGATACAGTCGTAAAAAACTCGTTAATTTCGTAATCTTTACTAATATTTTCTTCTTTACCCCATGGTAACCAAGGCAGTGCAAGGGTTAAATAAACAATAGCAATACTTAAAAAAATAAGTCCTAATAAAGAAAATTCGAAAAAGCCTAATTTTTCCGCGCCGAGATTGGTGGCAACAGCATTGACAAGAAGGTTGGTAGAAGTACCCATTAAAGTACAAGACCCTCCTAAAATACCAGCGAAAGAAATAGGTAATAATAATTTAGATTTAGATATATTGAACTTTTCAGAGAGCTGGTTAACTATTTTTATGAACACGATAACAACAGCCGTAGTACTTATAAATGCAGAGATGCCCGCGGCAACAAACATAAAAATGGGCGCTATAAAATATAGCGGGAAAGATTTTATTCGGCCCATACTAGAAGTTAACCAGCGAATAACTCCATTTTCTTCCATCGCAATGGCTAATATCATTAAAGCAAGAACAGCAATAGTAGCACTATTCGAAAAACCACTAATGGCTTCTTCGGGTGAAACAAGACCTAGTAATATCAATGAAATAATGATAAAAAAGGCAATTTTGTCCACAGGGAATAGTTCAAACAAAAAAAGTACTACGGTTACCAGTAGTACTAAAAACATCAATATTATTTCCCAAGTCATCGTAGAGAGTTTAAATACCAGTCACCATTTGAAATTACTGTAATAAATTATGTCTTTTCCCTTTCTATTTCAGTTTTTTTTTAAAATTGTAGTAAGGGCTTTGATTGGATTTTCAATATTATATAAAAAGCATCCATCATTTTTTTAAAGTAATTTCAAACAAAAACTGGTCTAAGTGTCGTTATTAAAATGTCATTTTTTAAATTTTCAATACTTCTTCATTTTCTCTTTTACCTTTTGTAATTGATTTTCAAGATCACGAATGGTTTCAGAGAGTGCAGCATCAAAATTTTCTGCATTGGTTGAGGCAAAAATTCTAGGACCAGGCATGCTCAGCCGAATATCACAAATCATTTCGGCATCGTCTGTTCTGTTTTGTTGTTTAAAAAACACATCAGCGCGGTGGACGAAATCAAATTTTTTATGAAGATTTTCTAATTTTTCTTTTGCTAATTCTTCCAAGCGATTACTCGCCGAAACTTCATCGTATTCATATATAATTTGCATATGTGAAATTTATTTTAAGTCTTTCCAGACCGCCACAGCTTCATCGCGTAGGCATTGTTTAAGATTAAATTCTTTTCTTCTTTGTTCTTCAGAATAGTTGTAATACATATCAGAATAAATAAAGCCAAATTCTTTAGCATCTTCAGCAGATGCTCCATAGTAAATAGTTTTTATTTTTGCCCAATAGGCAGCACCGAGACACATCATGCAAGGTTCGCAGCTTGTATAAAGAATGCAGTCCTCTAATTTTTTAGATTCTAAGGTTTTACAGGCTTTCTGAATTACAGAAAGTTCTGCATGTTGGGTACAATCCTGAAGCTCCTTGACTACATTATAGCCTTCAGCAATAATTTGTTGATTTTTTACGATGACCGCTCCAAACGCACCATTTCCCATTTTTTTACTTTCACGAGCTAGCGCTATAGCCCTTTGCATAAAATATTTGTTTTTTTCTTGCATTTATGCCATTCTAAGTTTGTTAACCACATCCCTTAATTCACCTAGAGAGGTACTTTTGCCGTAAACTTCTTGGTCTGGATCCATTATTTTGGTATTATTTAAATTACCAATATAAAAGGCATCAAAACCAATATCGTTGATGAGTTGTTGTGTAATATTTTTGCTTTCTTCATCTTGGGCAGCAAAAGGTATAGCGAGTTTATCGGTTTCCCTAAAAGCTTTATCTTTTAAATGTGCTGCACGAATGGTGTTAAACGCCTTTGAAGTTTTAGCGGTACTAAATTTCATTGCTGTGTATTCTGTGGCATTATAATTAGCATCACGCACTTTTTGCGCCATTTCGCCATCGCGCTCAGGATACGGATTGGTGGCATCAATAATTACTTTATTGGCATATTCCCCTGCATATATTTCTGATATTTTATCGATGGCTTCAAATGGCATGGCTAAAAGATACACATCTGCATCGGCCTCAAAAGCTTCTGTTACACTTACAGCTTTTGCGTTTTCACCAGCTTCTTTTGTCAAGCTTCCTAATTCTTTTGGATGTCTAGAGCTAAATAAAACCTCGTGACCCGCTTTTGCCCAATGTTTTCCTAAACTGCCACCTATATTTCCACTTCCTATAATTCCTATTTTCATATCGTAATAATTTATTATATTTCCTTTTAAGGCAATGTGTTGATAAATCTTTTAAGTATTATCTGGGGAAGTTATGGATATTGCTCTGTTCTTTTTATCGGTATTAAAAAAAATTTTGATGCAAAAAGGCAAAGGGCAGAATAAGATGGGCATAAAACAAAAACCCCCTTAAATCAATAGATTTAAGGGGGTTTTTGTTTCCGGGCCGGGGCTTAATTCGACGGAGTTTATATTGAGCTTAGCCGAAATACTCAGTATAAACTTCTCGCACAACTTTTAAGCATAAAAAAACTCTGACTATTAAATCAGAGTTTAGTATAATTAGTGACCGGGCCGGGGTCGTTATTTATAACGTTAAGCCTAGTAATATCAATAGTCTTGCAAAATTTGTAATAACGTGTTGACGATTTGTGAACCTAGTTCTAATACACTTTGATTTGATTAAATTCGTCTCGTTCAAAGATAGTAATTATTTAAATGCTATTTTAATCGTAATTAATATATGGTTTATTAATTATAAATCTATTTCGAAAATTGTTAAAATTTTGGTGGATTTAGTAAATAATTCAATGCCTAAATCTTTATTACCAAGCATTAGTAATGGATCCTCTACACAACCTATAAAATAATCAGACTGAGCATTATTTATTGCACAATGGGGAGTTAAACATTCCAAATCCGTAATAAAGGCGGTAGTTTTTTCTTCAACATCAACGATGTAATATTTTCGAATACATAATTTTAAAACAAAATATTCATCCTGAGATCTTTATCCTTCTTAGAGTAAAATAGTACCCTTCCTAATGTAAGCTTCCCCAAATTAAGATCAGTTAGAAGTAGAATTCTAGCCCGAGTGGAACGAGGCTATTTAATTAACTTTAAATTTAATTGTTAATATGAAGAGCATAGAATTTACAGAACCCCAGATTTTAAGGGCAGTAGCGTTGCGGATGGTTTGCTTAATATTACAATTTTGATAATGTAGAAAACTTTGATAAGAATTTAAAAAATCAGTTTGACTTTGTGGATGATAAGCTTATCATCGGAAAGTTTTGTATGATTGCCTCAGATGTTAAAGTTATCTCAGAAGAAACTGTTCAACAACTGGCTTATAGGTTACGCCAATGGGAACAGTAATCTTTCCAATTTCCATGATATTGGAGCTAATTGCTGTGATACTTTTCTTATTCACAACATATGATTTATGTACCCGAATAAAATTATCTGACAGCTCAAGTTCAATCTGACTTATCCTGTATTTTATCAAAGCTTTCTTTCCATCTTTGAAATGGATTTGTATGAAATCCTTGAGACTTTCAATATACACAATTTCGCTTTCGTTAAATTGGTAAATTTTTGCCCCCGATTTTATTGAAAGGTAAATATCACCCTGCATTGATCTTTCTATGGGTGTAACATAGTTGTTTTTTTGCTTTCTGCGCCAGAACCGGTCAACAGAAGTAAGGAACCTTTCAAAAGTTATTGGCTTCATTAGGTAATCAATTATATCAAGATCGTATCCCTGTAAGGCATATTCCCTGTGGGCAGTTGTGATAATTACAGCAGGAGGTGTTTTTAATGCTTTTAAGAAATCGATTCCAGTAAGGCGTGGCATTTGTATATCCAAAAACAAAAGCTCCACATGTTGCTGCATCAGAAACGAGGACGCTTCAATTGCATTTCCACATGTGCCTGCCAATACTAAACTGTCCAGTTCATCAACATGTTTTTTTAGGAGCTGCACAGCAAGTGGTTCATCATCAACTATTAAACATGTTGCTTTCATAGGAGTTTTAATTGCAATTTTGTAATAAAAGATTGATCCGTTTTATTAATTTCAAAATTATGCTTTCCCGGGTAAATTAATTCAAGCTGCCTTTTTAGATTTCTTAGTCCAATGCCTGATGACTCATCAGCAACTGGATTATAAAGATTTTCAGTGCTAAAGGTAAGTGTATTATTAAAAGAATTTAATATTATTATTACATCTGTTCTTCCACTGTTCTGCTCTACACCATGCTTAAAAATATTTTCAACTATCGGTAATAAAAGTAAAGGAGCAATTTTATATGAACGTTCAGTTTCGTAAACAGCTTTCAATACCAAGCGGTCGCCAAATCTGATTTTTTGCAAATCAAAGTAATTTTTAAGCAATTCGATTTCTTGTTCGAGTGGTACTAATTTATCGCTGCAGCGATACAATAAGTAGTCAAGTATATGAGCCAGTTTTTCAATACAAGATGGTGTTTGAGGTGAATTTTGAACAGCTAGTGAATAAATATTATTTAACGTATTGAATAAGAAATGAGGATTTAACTGGGATTTTAATGCAGCAAGCTCTGCTTCCTTTTTTTCATGCTCTACTTCGGCTTGTTTACGCATAATCAATTGCCTATCTAGCAATAAATAAAAACTCACGAATATGGAGGCGTCTGCAATATTCCCGATAATATAGTATTGGAAAAGAACTTTGAGCTGACTTAGTATTTGCAAAAATGTTTCCTGCTTGTTGGTGTAACTAAGAATAGGTTCTAATAAATACACCACACCTATCCTGTTTAAAACAGCTATGAGGTATATCCCAGGTACTAATATTGCGATACCAAGTGCCATTTTCTTTTTTTCAAACAACAGAGGTATTACTGCGAAGCAAATAAAATAGCTGGTTGCAGCAACACCCATTAAATGAAAAAGAGCTTTTAAAGCGATTTCGAAGGATATCGACTGGACACCACTTGCATCTTCTCCGCTGGAAAAAAGATGGTGAATTATATAAACTATGTAGATAACAATCCAAAATACAAGGTGGATTATCCACTTTCTTTCACCTTCAAAATTCATTTAAATTTTTAAAGTAAAATTAAACAAAATACAAGGCTGTTTGCATAAAAAATACGAACAGGCTAAAATTGAATATAAAAGGCTGCTTTCTGAACATAAACCAGAAAATGCATTGTTTGTGTTAGTTAATAACATGTTGGTCGAATAAAATTATTGTACTTGAGAAAAATATTCATATTTGAAAAAAAAAAGAATATGCAATTCAAAATGTTTTTCACTTTATCACTGGTTATTTTACTTATCAATAATAGTATGGCTCAATCAAAAAGCTATACAATGAAAAAAGATAGTGCCATTAAAACAATTTCACCATTTGAATTAATAGCAACCCATCAAAATAAAGACGTATTGCTAGAATACGAAGATGATGAGCTTATGGTTTTTGAGCCTAATACGAAACAGGCTCCGGTGCATCTGCTAATCGTTCCCAAAAAAAAGATTAGCACTCTAAATGAAACAGAAAACGGTAATCAGGATATGTTGGGAAAAATGATTCTTTTAGCCAGAGATATGGCCAAAAAGAAAGGCATTGATCATACTGGTTATAGGCTTGCATTCAATACTAACGAAAATGCGGGTCAATCTGTTTTTCACATTCATCTCCACTTGCTTGGTGGAACAAAGCTTGGGCCTATGATGGATCAAAACTACCGAAACAATCTTGCTGCAATGCGAAGCAATGATAAGCAAGAGATTGAGCAGTTAATGAAAACATTCATGAACGCAATTGAAAAAAAAGATAGCATCACGTTATTTTCTTTGTTTGCCGATGTTCCTGTTACATGGGTAGGAGTTTGGCAGCCAGTCACTCAAAAGACGAGAATAGAAGCCAATTCATTGGCACCTGAATATAAAGTGTCTGATTTTAAGAGCTGGTTTAGGAATATTATGAAAGTGGGAAATAAAGCAGAACTTTTTTCTAACCCTGTTATTGTAGAAGACGGCAGTATTGGTTCGGTAACATTCGACTATAGTTTTTGGGTTAATAATAAAAAAGGGAATTGGGGAAAGGAAAGCTGGGGCCTTATAAAGCTGAATGATAAATGGAAAATTGCTAGTGTACTGTTTTCAATGGAGTTAGAAAAGATCCGTAAACAACCAGAGGGAATACCGGACTCTCCATCAACTAAACATCAAGTTATTGAAAAGTATATCCATTCCTTTAAAGACTCTACTCATTTTCAAGGAACAGTATTGGTTGCCAAAGGCGATTCAATAATTCATCATTCAGCATATGGAATGTTTGATGTAGAAAATAAAGTACCCAATACATTAAATACCCAGTTTCTAATAGGGTCGCTTACCAAGTCATTTGTGTCCATTGCTATTATGCAACTCGTTGAAAAAGGGCTGATTGATTTGGATGCTCCGTTACAGCAATATATCTCAAAATTAAAACCGGAACTGGCCAAAGATTTAACGGTACATCACTTGCTGAAACAGCAATCTGGCCTAGCTGTTTACCTCGACGATTTAACTGTTGTTGAAATTATGGATATAATGCCCTCAGAAATTTTAGAGATCCTTAATAAATCTAAAAAGAGTTTTAATGCCGGGGAAAAGTATGAGTATTCAAATATTAACTACTCCCTGCTTGCTATGGTAATTGAGCATGTAAGTGGTAAAACTTATAAGGCATATTTACAGGAAAATATTTTAAACCCAGCCGAAATGGGAGGCTCTGGCGTAGAAAGTTTGCTAAATATACCAACAAACAGGGCTATTGGCTACAGAATGATTAATGACAAGTTTCGTCGTGTGCAAAATGTTGTTTCTTATGCCTTCGGTTCTGGCGACATTTATTCTACCGCTATAGATTTACATCATTGGGGCAGGGCATTGCACAATGGAGTATTAGTAAATTCTAACAGCAAAGCTAAAATGTTTGATGGCGGCACAAAAGATTGGGGCTATTATGGTTATGGCTTTCGTATACAAGAGTACCAAAGAAGTCCTTTCCTAAAAACACCAGGTACCTTAATCCGTCATGGCGGTACTATGAATGGTTTTATTTCTAATTATCAATACTATAAAGAAGATGATCTTACAATTATAATCTTAAGCAATTACAGGAATATTCCTATTCGCAGTTTATCTTATCACTTAAAAGAAATTGTACTTGACTCAGCGCCTGGAAAAAGGAAAAATGTTTTATTGGAGTAGAAATTACCTTTTTAGTTTATCCTCTGATTTTGTTGCATTGGTTTAAAAAGAAGTTGAACACTAACACTCTAACGAAATGTGATTAGTAAAGATATAGATTGCTTTTGATGGTGGTAGCAAAATTTACGCGTTTTGTATAAATTACAAGATAAACTTTCAAATAAAGGAAAAAGTTATACTTATTGTTTAAACACAGCAATCTTTAATAATAAATATATGGACAATGCTATTGTTAACTACATATCGCAGTTTATACCGCTTACCGAAAAAGATGCAAAGATAATTGGAGAGCAAAACAAATTCAGGAATTACAAGAAAAATGAAATCCTACTTTACGAGGGCGAATATGCAAAATTGTATTATTTTGTGATTAGTGGTTGTGTAAGAGCCTATTACCTAAAAAATGGAGAAGAGCGCAACAATGAGTTTTTCTTTGAGAATCAAATTATCAGACCGCTAAGTTTTCAAACCAATCAACCTTCCCCCTATTTTTTATCTTGTCTCGAAGATTGCACTCTGGCAATTGGCAGCCAATCAAGTAACAAAATACTTTTGGAACAAATCCCAAAACTGTCATCTCTGGTAATACAAATGAATGAGCGTTTGCTTATTCAAAAAATACTTGAACTTGACAACTTCAAAAACAACACCCCGGAAGAACGTTATTTGATGCTTATGGAAAATCACCCCGGTTATTTAGATCGCATACCACTTTACCATTTAGCAAGTTATTTAGGCATAACAGCAATATCCCTTAGTAGAATTAGGAGCAGAATTTTTTGTAAACAAATCATCCAAAGGTAGATTTAATAAACAGCTTTGTCTCCACTTAAGTTTACCTTTAGGGCTTTTAGCTTCCTGTTAGTAACGGGGGCAGAGCCGATGCCGCATGAACTAAAAAATACCGTGAGCAACATTAACACGGATTAAATTTTGACTTTTTTCATTTTAGCAATTGCTAGTGATGCGTTAACTTTTTTTTTTGATTTAACTTAATGTTTACGATATATTCAAGACGTTCTTTGATTTTTTGATTTGAAATGAGTTTTAGTTTAGCAGTCTAAATAAGACTGTGATGAATTCTGGAAAATACATTTTTGCCCAAGTGTTACAATATGTTAACAAGTATGAGTTCGGGAAATGTGTCAAGCGATACAAAGGTGATTATGGAACCCTCGATTTCAATTGTTGGAATCAGTTCGTCCAATTGTTCTTTGGTCAATTGACCTCCCTTAATTCTCTCAGGGATATATCTAGGAGCCTAAAGGCACACAAGATCAAGTTGTACCATTTGGGAACGGGCGATCACGTCAATCAGTCCTCGTTATCACGTGCCAATGAAAGCAGGGATTGGAGGATATTAGCGCACTTTAGGCAATATTTGATAAGTCAAGTACGCCCTCTTTATGCGGATACACCCATACCTAATATCAAATTGGACAATGAAGTTTTCGCTTTGGATTCTACCACGATTTCGCTCAGTATGGTCTTTTCCAATGGGCACCGGGAAAATATTCCAGGGGAGCCATAAAAATCCACACACTGCTGGACCTACGCGGTAACATCCCTTCCTTTGTTCTGGTTACGGACGGGAAATATCACGACAGCAATATATTGGACGAATTAGTGCTGGTATTCGGCGCGATCTACCTGATGGACAAGGCCTAGATCGATTTTGAAGCACTTTACAGTATAAATCTCGCAGATGCTTTCTCCGTTTCAAGGGCCAAGTCCAATATGGATTATACCGTCACTTGCCAGAACTATAACATAAATCCGGAAACAGGTTGGAGAAGCGACAAGACCGTTTTGCTAAATGAGTACAAGTCCAAAAATTTATATACCGAACCACATAGATTGGTAGAATATTATGATAGAAAAAAGGAGATCACTCTTTATTTGTTGACCAACAACCATGAGGTCTCGGCCCTTAAAATAACATGACTCTACAAAAACAGGTGGCAAATAGAGGTGTTCTTCGAGTGGATAAAACAGAACCTCACCCTAAAGAAACTATGGGGACATTCAGAGAATGCGGTCAATATCCACGTTTGGTCAGCAATATGCACACACTTAATCGTAGCCAATATCAAATACACTTTGCGAAGTAGTTTGTCCAAATATGAAATAGTCAAATATTCAGTATATCTCTGGATACGGCTGACAAAGTGAGCTACTTGCGGCGGATTAACGTGAGCATAGCAAAGTAAGTGCTCAAAATCTATTCATTTGTGGTTAAATTTAATGTTTATTTTTCATTTTTTTACTCATGGACTCTCCTTTAATGTCTATTCTGTGTGCATTATGAACAAGACGGTTCAGAATGGCATCTACAATGGTTTGTTCCCCTATAATTGGATGGGAAAGATTATATAAACCATTAAAAGCGGGTAATTTGAACCAGATAATTTGTTGCTTCAAACTAATACAAGAGTTATTGATAATTTAACTATGCTCACTTTAATCCGCCGTGCTTGGTATTGTCTTTCCGTTTTTTGCATTATCCATCGAGGTAAACAAGGCAATCGCAATAAATAGTTTATTTTTTGGCTAATAGAAATTACAATTTTTGTAATCAGCTGTTAGTGTATTTCAAAATCAAATGAAATAAAAATAATAAAGCAATATCTATATGTAAAATATCAATATATATGTTGTATTTATCAAAACAACAATAATAATGGCTCTTTTACTTTTTTTTGTATCATTTTTTAGACATGATTGATTTCTTATCTTAAGTTAATGGATTGAAATATTCATTTTCTTGACCTTTGGATTATTACAGAAATTATATCTAACTAGAAAAATTAATTCATAATAAAAAAAACAATATTAGATTGGTATTTATTTTAACCGGCATACTTTCAATGATATCTTGTAATAAAGATAATGATTCTGACTCAGGTAATTAAAATATTAGGGAGGTTAAATATGAGATTATGAGCAATTACTCTGGTGTCTTGGATGCTACATTATTTCAGGCAAGTGGCCGAGTCGTGAATGATGATATATCTTCTTTACCATGGTCTATTGAAATTACGTACGCTTCAATGTGCCATCGGTAGTAATGGCTATAGGTAGTTCAGAAGGCATGTCTTTTAAAACTATCACTTTGAAAATTTTAGTTGGTGGTGTCTTAAAAACAACTACCTGGTTTACAGCAATTACCAACGGAATTATTGTACTTGTTGGGAATAATTATATTTTTCCTAATTAGTCTAATACTTTTTTAATAAAGAATGTTAATTAAAATTTAATCCTTTGAAAAAAATAATTTTTTGTTTGTTTTTACTAGCTTTTGCTTTTCAATCAAGTAATGCTCAAGAATTTTCCATTGATGATAATGTTATATCTGCAGGTATAGGTCTGGGGGGTAATTATGGTAGCTTTTCTACTAGTTCTCAAACACCAGGACTCAGCTTGCAATATGAACGTGGTGTTTGGGGAATTGTAGGTCGCGATGTTATTAGCTTGGGTGGTTATCTCGGTTATAAAAGCTACACCTATGATGCTGGAATTGCTGATGATAAATGGACTTATACCATTGTTGGTATCCGCGGAGCATACCATTTCAATGGTATAAATGTACAGAATTTGGATATCTACGGAGGTGCAATGTTGTCTTATAACATTTTATCCTTTGAAGGGTCGGGTAATTATGGTAGTGATTTAGCGGCTACTGGATTCATAGGCGGACGATGGTATTTTTCTAATTCATTTGCTACCATGGCTGAAATTGGATATGGAGTAGCAAATATTACCGTTGGGGTTTCTTTAAAGCTTTAAATAACACTTAAGATGAAATATCCTACTGTTGAATCTTGGAAGTCCCAAGGTGAATATTTTTCTTTTTATGGTAAAGAAATTTTTTATGTTAAGAAAGGGGCAGGAGAGACCATACTGATTCTTCACGGTTATCCCTATAGTAGTTTTGAGTGGAGCAATATGGTATCTATTCTTTCCCAAACACATTCCGTAGTGGTTTTAGACCTGCTTGGGATGGGGTTTTCGGATAAGCCTAAGGAGTACAAATATAGCTTTGAAGAGCATTGCGAAATCGTTAACAATCTGATGGAACACTTAAATATTGAACAAGCACATATTTTAAGTCATGATCTTGGAGTCAGTATTGGACAAGAATTGTTAGCTAAATCACATCAGTTTTCCAACAGTTTTAAGATCTTATCTATTACGTTCATGAATGGTGGATTGTTTATGGATGTGTATCATCCTCGACTAATACAAAAAATATTATCTCAAACACCAGATTTTATAGGGAAGTTCGTTAGTCGTGTTATTTCAAAAAAACTAACTAATAAATCTATAAAGGCTCTTTTTGGACCATCTACACAGCCCAGTGATACTTTTTTAGATGAACAATGGAAAGTACTAAACTTTAAGAATGGTAAGAAAATTACTTACTTAATAGGTCGATTAGTTTTTGATAAAAAAAAGTATCAGTATCGTTGGATTTCATCTATGCAGACCACTACTATACCTATGTGCTTAATCAATGGCCCTTTCGATCCAAATTCTGGTAAAGCTATGTCAGACCGATATTATGAATTGATTCCTAACCCAAAAATTTATCTAATGGAAGATCATATAGGGCATTGGCCTTTTTTGGAAGATCTAAATGGTGTTTTAAATGCTTTTTCAGATTTTCAATCAAAGCTCAAAAAAAATTAAATAACTTTTTAATTTATAAATAACAAAATGAAAAAGATATTTATAGTTTTAATATTTGCACCACTCTTTACGGCATGTACTTGTAAAAAGGATGATGGATTCTGCACGGAAGAATTAAGAGCTGGTTTAACGGTAGCTGTAACTCTAGAGGATTTGCCTGACATTCTATCCAGCGATATCACTGTAATTGCCTCGGATCGTAGTTACACCGAAGAATTGAGGTATGTATATGCATCTAATATCAACTTTGCAGGTGCTTATGAAAGAGCTGGCACTTATTTCGTCACCGTTTCCAAAGAAGGCTTTCAGACGTTTGTTTCAAATCCTATAATTGTTTCTGAAGATAAATGTCATGTGATTACTAAGAATCTTGAGATAGTTTTAAAAAAGTAAGACTGTATGGAATTTCGAATATAAAATAATATTATTGAATTAACTTGAAGTAATTAAACAAGATATGAAATATTTAGTATTACTCATTGCCAGTTTCATCTTTACTATTACTGCAGTAGCCCAAAAAGGAAACACTAATTATAATTTAGAGTATATAAAAACAACTACTGATAAATATGGATTAAAAACTATGTTTTGTTCTGCTTAAAAAAAGCAATAAATCCTTATATATCCAGGAGAACAGTCCAAGTTATTTGCTGGACATATAATTAATATAAATAACCTAGTTGAACAAAAAAATTAATGGTCGCTGGACCTTTAGGACAAAACGAAAATGGATATAGAGGTATTTTTATACTAGATGTTCCAACTTTTGAAACGGCTAAGGAATTACTTAAGAGTGTCCCTGCCTTAGAAAATAAAATTTTAGAAGCAGAGCTATTTTATTGGTATGGCTCGGCTGCGTTACCAAAATACTCAAATGTTGCAGATAAAATTTGGAAAATAAAATCTTAAAATCAATAAACTTAAAATAAAATGAAAATTATGGCTATAACAAAAAGCATTTTAATGCTCGTTTGCCAAGTATCAATGATAGGAATGCTATTCGCTAATACTCAAAAACTTCCTTCAAGTTATGGGGAATCGATTTCAATTGAAGTATCTACCAAATATGAATCATCAAAGAAGCATTAACAGCAACCAAACTAATATTATTACAAGAAAAATTTAGTGCAGAGAATGGTATTCAGGATGATAGCTTTACTGCAAAAATGACTACTGGGTCTAAAGCAGATTATTACATTGCCGATGTGCTGGCAGAAAATGATGGAGATAAAATTAAGGTTTCAATTATTTTTCTAAAGATAGGTACAGGCTTTAAAAAATATAAAAAAATAGCTGAAAAAATTAGAGAAAAATTGGAGAACTAATTGTTTTTCAAATAATCATTTGAATATTTGAAAAACAAATTCCATAATAAAAGACAACAAATAACAGTTCAACTTTATAAGCTAAGAAACTCAATAACGGGAATTGCCGGTTTAATAAAATTAATTTTTGTATCAAAAAAATAAATTTCTTAAAGTCATCCTTTAAATTTGGACTAGTTATGGGGCTCAGTTTCTGTTTATATACTACCATAATGTGGCTTACTAAATTAGATACAACATATCTAGAGTTTGGACAATATCTGGATATAGCAATAATTCTATTACCAATATTTGTGATTTTCTGGGCAATAAAGAATGAAACAAAAAAATATAGAATAAAACTAATTAAGAGAATGGGTGTCGCGATATTTATTAGTGCAATATCTTTTATTATATATGACCCATTTTTATACCTCTACCATCACTATATAAACCCGGAATGGTATAATGCTGTTTTAAATCTTAAACTACTACAATTAAGCGATAGTGATAAATCGACAGCAGAAATCGCCGATACCTTGCAAAAGATGAAAGATTCTGACATAGCAAAAGCTCCATTGTTTAGACTATCTGCTTTGATACCATCGGTGATCGTTGTTCCAATTATTATATCGTTTTTATCTTTAATTTTTATTAAAAATAAAAAAGTCAATTAAGTAAAATAATTAACAATAAAAAAATGATTAATCTATGAAAATATTCTTAACAATTTCTGCACTTATTTTAATTGCACTGAGCGCAAATGTGCAGGCAGTGCTGCCAGAGTTCAACGCCAAACCTGCTTATGTAGATTCTAACAAAAAAACCCTAGTAGAACTTGAGAAATCACAGTACAATATTTTGACAAAAGCTAAGGGCCTATTTAAAGGTGAAGGAGGATTTTTCTCAATGGAATATCCTCACCTGTAAAAATAGCTCCGAAAGGCGAATTGAAGTTTATTGTCAAAGTAAATCTAGGGGTTGATCCAACCTCGGTATTAGACTTGGTACAATTTAATATCGTAAAATACCAAAGAGTTTTTATTACTACTAGAGCTAAAGCTCTAAGTACATCAAATTCTTTTGAAAAACTTATCTACGGTGTTCAAAGAATAAAAGAAGGCTATTACTATTTAACAATTGTCAATCTTGGAAAAGGAGAATATTTTTTTGGTTCTAGTGATTTTATATACGCTTTTAGTGTTGAATAAATACGTATTTCTTAGATTATCAATTTCTTAGAACAGTAAAGCTAAAAACTATCAATAATACAAAAAGTTAAAAAATAAAAATTGTTTTTAAATATGTCATTGGATGAAAAAGAAATAAAAGAGAAACAAATTTTACTGACGACATATACCTGTTATTATATTTTTAGCTATCGATAATAATTTAACAATAGAAACAAACTCTAATTAGGTAGAAAATAGCAGTGCAATGCTACAAATTAATGTTTTAACGGAAACTGCAGACCCTAACTTATTTTAAAATTTCATTTGTTCACCTGATTTTTTCCTTAACTCATTATTTTTTGTTATTAAAGAAATTAAACCGGTAGTAAAATTGCACTATGTTTAATCTAAAATCTAAAACAATGAATAAGGAATTAATTTTTTTAAGAACATTTTCGGTAGCAATTGTAATCGTAATGACTTTTATTACAACATTAGCCTTTAAGAGTAATGGCAATCAAAAATTCAGCGAAATTGATGTAGAGAGAATCAATAGTGTAGAGAAAGATGGTACTGTAAAAATGATCATTACAAACGTAGAGAAATTCCCAAATGGAAAAGTAAAAATTAATGAAAAACCAACCAATGAAGAACGTAAAAAACGTTCGGGAATGCTTTTCTTTAATGAAGATGGTATAGAATGCGGTGGCTTTATTTATGATGGAAAAAAAAATGCAAATGGGCATAGCTCAGGACTTTCATTAACCTATGACCAATATGATGGCGACCAAGTAATGCAACTGATTACACAAGATTACAAAGAAGGAAATAATAGATTTGTTACTAGCGGTTTAAGGTTCAACGACAGACCATCAAATGAGTCACAGACTAGAACAGGAGCAATTATTAAAGAGCTTGACCAATTGAGAAAAAAGGATCCAAAAGCCGCCGATGAAAAATATAAGATGTACGAAGCCCAAGGTCTAATTGGAGAAACGCCACGTATGCTTCTTGGTAAATCAAGAAGCGAAAGTAATGGCTTATTTCTTTTTGATAATAAAGGTATGCCAAGAGCTATGTTTTATGTAGATAAAGAGAATAATGCCAAACTCGACTTTTTTGATGACAAAGGCAACACCATAGTTTCGATTCCAGAAACAAAAAGATAACTATGTATTTAAAAAATCTACAAAGGCAGCTTTAAAAAAATAGGGCTATTTTTATATTTAAATATATCTTTTAAAAGATGAAAAATTGGTCGCAAAAAATATATCAAAACAGATATTTCTTGATTTTCATAATGCTTTTTGGTTATGTGCAGTCTATCTACATAAGAACCCGAGGAATGCAGGAAATCAACGCCTATACATTTACACCAGAAGGAGCTTTGTTTACCTTAATTGAAGCAGGAATTCTTTTTGCAACAATTCTTTTCTTCATAAAAAAATGGCAAAATTTCGACATCATTCGACCCAAAATAATAGTAAAAATATTTGCTGCAACACTTTTAGTCTATCCATTAGTCATGCAGGTTTTTGGATTTGTAATTGCTCTTTTATTTAATAATATTGAAGCTAATTTTAATTTTAAAACACTAACTTATAATACGTTCACTTTTTTTTTGAACGGCTTTATATATGGTAGTTTTTTTATATCCTATTACTACTTTACTAATTATAGAAGACATCAAAAAGAACTAATTTTATACAATGAATCAATTGCAGAAAGCAGAATAAATCAACTTAAAGCACAACTTAATCCACATTTTCTCTTCAACAATCTGAATGTTCTTGACCAACTGATTGATGAAGACAAACATAAAGCATCAGAATTTCTGAATGAATTTGCAGATATTTATCGATATGTTTTGAAAGCATCAGACAAAAAACTTGTTCCACTTCAAGAAGAATTGGCTTTTGCAGAGCAATACTTCAAATTAGTTCAACACAAATACGGCTTGGCTTATCAACTTACAATTGAAAGCTCTGCTAATGGCTTTATCGTTCCCTTAACGATACAACTACTGATCGAAAATGCGATTCAGCATAATTTTGGATCATGCGATAATCCAATCTGGATAAAAATAAAGGCAACAAATATGATTTGTATATCAAATAATTTTATCCCAAAGTCGAGCTCAAAACAAACATCAGGACGAGCATTGCAAAACATCAAAGAGCAATATAAGTTGCTAACTCAGCAGTCAATTGAAATTCAAAAATCAGATAATGAATTTTCAGTAATCATCCCTATAATACAACCAAAATGATAAAAATTCTAATCATCGAAGACGAAATACCAGCAAGAAAAAAGTTGAAAAGATTTCTAGAAGAGTTGGATGTCGAAACCAAAGTAATCGCAGAAATCGATAATGTAGCAACGGCAGTTGAGTTTTTAAAAAATACAGCTGCGGATTTAGTATTCTCAGATATCGAATTGCTGGATGGTAATGCTTTTGATATTTATAGGCAAGTTTCTATTTCTTGCCCAATAATCTTTACTACAGCTTATGACCAATTTTGGATGAACGCATTTGATAGCAACGGAATAGCTTATTTATTAAAACCCTTTTCGAAAGAACGCTTTCAAAAAGCTTGGGACAAATTCCTGCTTTTCAGAAATATGCCATCTAATGAAAACAAACAACTAACCAACCTTACGAAACTCATAGAAGAAAATTTCGTACAAAAAACATACAAAAAACGATTTACAGTTCGTAAACGCAGTGAGTTCTATTTTATTGATACAGATTTAATTATACTTTTTAGAACTTCTGAAGGTGTTGTATTTGCATTTGATATAACAGGCAAAAAACATTTATTAAACGAAGTAACTTTAAAAGAGATTGAACAGCAATTGAACCCTTCAGATTTTTTCAGGATTAACCGCAGTGAGATGATTAGCAAACAACACCTAGAAAAGGTTGAACGCTATTCGAAAAATATATTGGTGGTAAAAATAAAATCCCTAGCAGATCACATTAAAACAAGTCAAACTAGCACAGCCGCTTTTCGTGAATGGCTAGAAAAATAAGCTTATTTAATTAAACAAAAATCTAGTGTATATTTTTAAAAATAAACAATATAAAAAATGGAATTAATCATTTCAAATTTAGAAAAGAAATATTCAAACGGCGTTCATGCTTTGAATAATGTAAATCTTAACATCAACAACGGAATGTTTGGACTCCTTGGTCCAAATGGTGCTGGAAAATCATCATTAATGCGCACATTGGCAACTTTGCAAGATGCTGATTCTGGTTCAGTTACGCTAGGCGAAATTAATGTTTTAAACAACAAAGATGCCGTGCGAAAGGTTTTAGGGTATTTGCCCCAAGAGTTTGGGGTTTATCCACGAACATCGGCTTTAGATTTGTTAGACCATTTAGCTTTGTTAAAAGGTTTTGAAAACAATATCGATCGCAAACAAATGATTGAAGAACTACTTATAAAAGTAAATCTTTGGGAGCAACGAAAAAAGGCAGTTAGCAGTTATAGTGGTGGTATGCGTCAACGTTTTGGGATAGCACAATGCCTTATTGGCGCTCCTCAATTAGTTATTGTAGATGAACCAACAGCTGGTTTAGATCCAGGGGAAAGAAACCGTTTTTATAATATTTTAAGTGAAATTGGCGAAAATACAATAGTAATTCTTTCTACACACATCGTTCAGGATGTACGTGAATTATGTACCCAAATGGCAATTATGAACGACGGAAAAGTATTGTTTTCTGGCAATACCGACGACGCTTTACTACAAATAAAAGGTAAAGTTTTTGAGAAAAAAGTTACCAAAATTGAATTGCCAAAATACCAAGAGGAGTATAAAATAATCTCTAATAAATTAGTTGGCGGTCAACCGTTAATTCATATTTTTTCACATAGCAATCCTGACAACGGCTTCTTAAAAGCCGAAGAAAACCTTGAAGATGTTTTTTTTGTTAAACTTAATGAATTAGTCTAACTGTTTTATTTATTCTGTGTTTTGCGTTGGGAGTTTTGATTTTTTACAAAACACATAACCAATCATTTACAATTTATAACAAAAATATTATGTGGAAATTTATACAATACGAGATTAAATATTGGCTAAAATCGTCAATGCTTTGGATTTTCTTATTCATGATCACTTTGCTGGTTTTTTTAGCCGTTTCATCAGACAAGATACAAATTGGCGGTGTAATTGGTAAAACATTAAGAAATGCACCTTATGTAATCGAAAATTATTACGCAATGATGTCGCTAATATGTTTATTAATGACAACAACTTTTATGAATGCAACTGCAAATCGAGATTTCTCATCAGGAATGCATCAGTTTGTATTTTCATCTCCTATAAAGAAAAGAGATTATTATTTCGGCAAATTTATTGGCGCTTTAATTATTTCAATTATCCCATTATTAGGAGTTACTATTGGTTCACTCTTTGCCCCAATGCTATCACCAATTTTAGGAATGTCTCCAGCCGAACGGTTCGGACCAATATATTGTTCAGGACATATTTACGGAATTTTAGCATTTGCAATTCCAAATGTTATTATCGCTGGAACCATGATTTATGGTCTTGCTATTTTATTCAGAAGCACTATTGTGTCATTTATTGGCTCGATACTTTTATTAGTTTTATATGGAGTTTCAGCTGGTTTCACTAAAGATATTAAAAAAGAATGGTTAGCAAACTTGCTCGATCCTTTTGGTTTTAGACCATTCAACATTATTTCCAAATACATGACTATTAATGAAAAGAATACCTCAGCAGTTTCACTAGTTGGTGAGTTGTTAAATAATAGGCTAATTTGGTTGTCTATTAGTTTGATTTTACTTTTTTTAATTTATAAAAAATTTTCGTTTTCTACTAAAAATCAACACTCAAGAAAAATAGAAAATCCTAAAGTCGAAGTTATACCAACTATTACGTTTAACAATAATTTGTATCCAACAAAAGCGAACGTATTTTCAATAAGCATTTTCTGGAAACTTATAAAATTCGAAATTAAAGCAATAATTAAGAATCCAACTTTTATAATTTTAATCGCAATAGGAATGATAAGTCTTATCGGTGGTCTTACAAGTTTTACAGGTGCACTAGGACGAAAAGAATACTCTGTTACCTATAAAGTTGTAAGTATCATTGAAGACTCGTTTTTGTTCTTTATCATAGGATTTATCATCTTTTATGCGGGAGTTTTAGTGTGGAAAGATCGTGATGCCAAAATTAACGAGATTAAAGATGCAACCCCAGTTAAATCTGTCGTTTTATTTTTATCAAAACTAATTGCTGTTTTTATTACCATAGAAATAGTTCTATTAGTTGCAATTATTTTTGGAATTCTTACTCAAATATCTTTGGGCTATTTTAATTTTGAAATAGGCGTTTATGTCAAATCATTATTAGTGATGAAATCATCTGAATTTATTTTTCTTATAGTGATTGCTATGCTTTTTCATTATTTAATTAATAATAGATATATAGCCTATTTTATTTTTATCACATTTTATATTTTGAATAGTTTTCTATTTGGCCTTTTTGAGATTAGTACAAATATGCTTCAATTTGGAAAACGACCATCAGTAACCTATTCAGATATGAATGGCTTTAGCCCTTTTGTTTTGAGCTATTCTTGGTTTACTGTTTATTGGATTTTATTTTGCTCAGTTATTTGTTTTGTTATTGTGGCACTTTATATACGTGGTAAAGAAGCCACAATTAGAAAAAGAATTTTTGCAGTCCAAAATAATCTAGTAAAAAATAAAATAAGTTTTGGTTTAAGTATTTTGGCATTTACACTTTGCTCTGGTTTTGTCTATTACAATACTAAAGTTTTGAATAGCTACGATTCAGTCGATGAATCCGAAAAAAATCAAGTTTCTTATGAAATAAAATATAAAAAATATGAAAACTTAACACAGCCCAAATTCTATAAATTTGACTACAATATAGATTTATTTCCAGAAAATAGAAGTTTTAAAGCCAATGTTTCTGGTTGGGTTCTAAATAATTCTAATAAAGCCATTAATGAATTACATTTTAATACGCCAAAATTAACAGATACACTACGAATTGAAATTCCAAATGCAACATTAAAAGTTAATGACGATAAATTAGGTTATCTTATATATAGTTTACAAAAACCTATGCAACCCAATGATTCTTTAAAAATTGATTTTGTTTTAGCTACCGAAACTAAAGGATTTGAAAACGAGGTAAGTTTTAGAGAGCTTACCCAAAATGGAACTTTTTTCAATAATCGAGATATTATGCCAACTCTTGGTTATGAAAGTGATAATGAACTTAGTGATATTAACAGACGTAAAGAATTACAATTACCTCCTAAAACCAGAAAGCCAAAGCTGGATGCAAATGATTTAAAATCCCGCTCAAAAAACTATATATCAAAAGATGCAGATTGGGTAAGCCTAACAACGACTATTTCCACAGCACCAAATCAAACAGCAATAGCACCAGGAAGCTTAATGAAAACTTGGAAATCAAAGGGAAGAAATTACTACAAATATAAATTAGACCAAAAATCAATAAACTTTTATTCCTTTTTATCAGCAAAGTACGAGGTGGCAAGACAAAAATGGAATGGTATTGATTTAGAAATTTATTATGATGAAAAGCATGCTGTCAATATTCCAAATATGATGAAAAGTATTCAGAAATCATTAGAATATTATACTAAAAACTTTGGACCTTATCAACACAAGCAATGCAGAATAGTGGAGTTTCCTAGATATAAAAATTTTGCACAAGCATTTCCAGGAACGATGCCTTACGGTGAAGGAATTGGGTTTGTTACCAATTTGCAAAATGTAACCAAAAATGATATAGATCCTGTTTTTTATTTAATAGCACACGAAATGGCACATCAATACTGGGCACATCAAGTAATTGGTGCAAATATGCAAGGTTCAGAAATGTTTAGCGAAGGATTTGCTCAATATGCTGCACTAATGGTTTTAGAAAAAGAATATGGTCGAGATAAAATGAAAAAATTCTTGCAATATCAAATGGATGATTATTTGAGTGGTAGAAGTTCAGAATCTGTCATAGAAAACCCATTAATAAAAACCGAAAACCAAAGTTATATACATTATGCCAAAGCTAGTGTTGTGATGTACTATTTCAAAGAAATGATAGGTGAAAATAAAGTAAATCTTGCGATGAAAAATTTAGTAGAAAAATTTGCCTACAAAAACCCACCTTATGCCACTTCCATTGATGTTGTTAACGAATTTAAAAAATTTACACCTCCAGAATTACAATATTTAATTACTGATATGTTTGAGAATATCACAATTTTTTCAAACCGTGTGGTCGAAGCTAAATATAAAAAAGTAGGTAATAAATTTGAAGTTACATTAAAAACAACTTCTGAAAAATTTCGTTGTAATTCAATAGGTAAAGAAACATCAATTCCGGTTAACGATTTTATGGATATTATATTATTTGCAAAATCTGAAAATGGCGAAAATAAAACGGGAAAGGTTATTTTAACAAAACGAATGAGAATCAATAAAAAAGATAATATTTTAAAGTTTAAAGTACAAGAATTACCCTACAATGCTGGAATAGACCCTTATAATTATTTAATAGATCGCAATCCGGAGGATAACTTAAAGGAATTAAATTAAATAGTAATAACTTATAAATAAAAATTAGTATCAACAATATATAAAAAATCTCCTCTTGAAATTAATAAAAAGCAAAACGAATCATTAAAATTATTTTTGTACCAATTCTAGTTACAGCAGCTATTTCTTGCTGTGCATCTAAAATAAATTTAAAAGATGTTTAGAGCAAAGGTGTTTCAGGATCAAATAGTCTTTAAAATATTGAAAAAATTTTTAAGATATTCGAAAAGAAGGCAGAAATATAAACTCTGATATTTATGATAAAACCTCTAGTGGTTTATTTTCAAAAGAAGCAAATAAAGGGATGCTATTTTTAACTTAGGAATGGAAATTAATGATATTACTTAATAAAATTTTAAAAAATTAGCATTGAAAGCAAGAAATTCTAATGCCTAACTTGACAAATATTTATTTTGTTATTTTTACCAAGAAAACCTCATGTTTTTTGATTATTGAGATTTTTTAATTAGATTAACGTATGCGGGAATATATATTTGATAATAACAAATACGGATATGAATTAATGATGGATTTATATCCATTAGAATCTATATGCGATTCTCATTTTGAGCCTAATTTCCATACCATAGATTTTTTCGAGATTTTGTTTTTAGAAAAAAGTTTTGGATCCATTTTTATAAATGGCCATGCAACAGATTTACTTCCGTATACCATTATTTTTGCATCACCAAATCAATTAAAAAAAAATAATATTCAAAATGCGATCGGATATCATCTTGTATTTAAAAGTGATTTTTTAGCAACTTTTTTTTCAGATAAGCTCTTTGTACATAGGTTACAATTTTTTTATAATTCAGTAGTCCCACAATTTTATATAATACTAGAAGAAGAATTTAAATTTATCAAAACATTTTTGCATGAAATCAGCAAAGAAATTATTAATCATAGAACTGATAGTAATCATATTATTAGATCATTACTTTACTTTGTGCTCAAAAAGTTAAATCGTTCATATTCTATGTATTATAATCTTTCCGATGAGACACAGGGTAATAGTGATGCTTACAGATTTAAAGAAGCCATTGAGATAAAGTATAAAGACTTTCATCAAGTAAAAGATTATGCAGAATTTTTGAACTTAGAAAGAACAAAACTTAATAAGATTGTTAAAAGTTATAGCGGTTTAACTCCAAAGCAATTTATCCATTCGCGTCTAATACAAGAAATTAAAACCGAATTAATATATACAGATAAAACTATAAGTGAAATCTCATTTACTTTAGGATTTAGTGAACCTAATAATATGGCGCGTCTCTTTATTTCAAAAGAAGGGATTAGTCCCTCTGAGTTTCGATATGCATCAAAATGATAGAAAATGGCTAATTTTTGATACATAGAATAATAATGTTTTAGGAATCTTTGTATTTACCTTATTAAATTATAAAAATAACTAAATGTCAATGATTATGAAATCCTATAAGTCCATATTGTTTTTTCTTTCTCTCCTATTTTTTTCAACTCTTTTTTACTCACAGACAAATAGTAAAAAAATAGTTGTAATTTCTCTAGATGGTACACCAGATTATCTAATAGATAAATATCTGGACAATGGTGTACTTCCAGCTGATGGTGCATTTTCTTTAATGAAAAAAAAAGGTACTTATGCTAAAACACTTTTACCAATAAATATAGCTTCCACTGGACCGTCTCATGTTTCTATTTTTACAGGAGCCTCTCCTGGAAAAACAGGAATCGTTGGAAACTCCTTCAGAAAAAAGGATCAAGACTGGAATAGCAAGAATCTTACGGCATTCAAGCAAATATTTACGGCTGAAACAATATTTCAATCTGCAAGACGACAGGGAAAAAAAGTTATGACTTTATCCGGTGTTGGAATTGACTATAGTGATAAAAATAGGATGACCGATTATATGCATATGTATCCAATTGTTTCAGGACCTTCATTAGTTATTGACTTGGAAATTACAGATACAATAATTAATAATATGGATGTTGAAGGTTTTATCAAACTTAAAACCTCGTCCATTAGTCCATCCAAATCATTTTTTGAATTATATGGAGGCTTCAAGATTCCTATTTATTTTTATTTACAAGATCCAAGATTTAGTCCGATGTATTTGCCTAATCAAAGTAATTCTGAAATTTTTGTTGATTTAGATAATAACATCACCAACGGGTATGATCTATCCATAGATTCCAAAAATTGGTCAAGGATGGCAATTTATAATGAAGGCAAAACGTTTAATATTTCCTTTAGAATTCTACAAATGGATAAAAAGTTAGGAAAGTATAGATTGTTTATGACTGCGCCAGCCGAAATCTATGGTAAGCCTAATAAATTCATTGAAAAACTACAATTAGCCTGCGGTTTATGGCCTGGAGAACCTGAAAATAGAAAACAAACAACTGGTTTGATTTCAGAAGAGATTTGGTTTGAACAATTAGATATTTTGGCAAAATATTCAAGAGATCTGATTTTAAATGGATTTAAAGAAACCCAATGGGATTTACTATTTGGCTATTTTTCTACACTTGATGATGTACAACATAGATATACGCTTTTAAATCCAAAGCAAATAGATTTTTTTGCGGATAACGGAAAACGTCCAAAAATTTATCAAGAATATATTGAAAAAAAATTTCAACAAATAGATACTTATTTACTTGAAATTATTAAAAATCTACCTAAAAACACTAATTTAATTATTTTCTCTGACCACGGGATGTCACCAATTCATACCACTTTACTTCTCAACAAGTATTTTGAAGAAGCTGGTTTTAATGATGATATGCAAACCATAAAATCAGTTTCAAGTGGAACTTCTGCTCACATTTATATTAACAAAGAAAAAATAAAAAAAGAGGATTACGAAAGTTACTTTACTCGCTTGGCGGATTCCCTAAAAAACTTAAAAGATTACAAAACAGGCGAGTTAATTTTTCAACTTGTTGCTAATCAACAAGAGCAAAAAGAATATGGCTTATTTAATTCTGATTATTCAGGTGATTTAATTGTGAGTTGTAAATCAGGATTTAGTATTTCTGATAGAAGTATGGAGGATACTAAATATCTATTACAAAATTCTTTTGATCCTAAAATGTTTGAGAATGAAAACCAAATATCCAAAGACTTTCTTTTGAGCGGAACAATGAACGAAACAGGAAGAGCTGTTCATGGAGGTTTAGCTATCTCCAGAGAGATGCAATCTATATTTTATGCTATTGGCCCTGATATTCCTCAAAAAGAAATACAAACAATGTATTCATTACAAATAGCCCCAACTATAGCCCAACTTTTAGGTATTCTACCTCCAGCAGATGCAGAAATGAAAAGTATTTTTAATTAAATAAAAATCTTGCCTTAGTTTAGAAATTAATTACGTCAAATACTAATAGCTTATTTAAAACATTTTGAAAAAAGGAAGTTTATTAATAAAAACTCTGTAAAGCTTTATATAAATTTTTAAAATTTGCCATAAGAATGTTGAATAAAATGAAAACGGAAGAAAAAATTAAACAGGCATTTGACCCTTATTTCAGCGCTCCTATGGAAGCATGGAAATCTTTTACTGATCTCGGTGAGGTGATTTTAACTAAAAGAGATCAAATCATAAAGAACTCTGGAACTATAGAAAAATATTTGAGTTTTATAATAAGTGGGAGTGGTGGAATTTTACTTTGGAATAATAATAATTTTGTTTGTATTGATTTATGCTATGAAGGAGATTTTTTTGGCGATTACATGTCATTTATAAACCAGCGAGAAACTAATCTTGAGGTAATTACTTTTGAACCTTCAGAGATATTTAAAATATCTAGGAGTAACTTTGAAAAATTAAGTTTTAATACATATTTTGGGGATAAAATTTGTCGCTTTGCAGCCGAAGGACTTTTTGTTCATAAGCAAGAACAGCAAATAAATCTACTCACAAAAACCTCAATAGAAAGATATAATGAGTTAGTTTCGAAACAGCCAAATATAATTCTGCGAACACCACAAAAGTATATTGCATCCTATTTAGGAATTACCCCACAAAGTTTAAGTAGAATAAGAAGTGATATAACTGTTCGACATTAATTATCAAATGATAACTTTTAAGATCTTTTTAATTCAGAATTTTGTCAAAAAAGCTGACATGAAAATATTTTTTTCACTACTAGTGGTAACAATTGCCACATTCTTATTGGTTACAGGAAATCATATTACCAATAAATTTTCATTATCCCTTCATCCAAATAGTTTTGTAAATAACTTGATAAAGTACCAGTTATTAGCTATGGTTATTGCTATTTTGGTAACGATCGTTATTCTAAAACTAAATCCTGAAAGTAAGCAGTTTCTTAAAATAGGGCAATTAAATGTTCTAGCGGATAAAGAAAAATGGCTAGGTATTAATGGGAAATCTACTTGGAAACTAAATGCACTTCAGTTATTGTTTTTTGTCAGTATGGCAACAGGAGTTATTATGTTTTTGGCGGTGAAATACACAAACAGTATTCACAATTTTCAATGGAGTTTTATTCCTTTAATTCTACTTTTCTCATTTACGAACTCCCTAGCAGAAGAACTCATTTTTCGTTTTGGTATTGTAGGCGGATTAATTAATCACCATCCAAAACTAACCATTTTAATACTCTCCTCTGTTTTATTCGGTGCGCCTCATTATTTTGGTTGGCCAAGTGGCTTTAGTGGTGTGCTAATGGCTAGTATTTTAGGGTATATTTTATGTAAAGCCACACTAGAAACAAAAGGGCTTTCCATAGCATGGGTGATACACTTTGTGCAAGATTTGATCATATTTACTGCGTTGTTAATGATGAATTTTAAAAGATAAATACTAAATTTAAAAATTGAAAACTTGACTTATGTTTTTTGATTATTGAACTTTGACTTATGTTTCCTTTCTTAAGGATTAATGGAAGGAATTTCCTTTACACTAATTTAATTTTTATAGTAAGTTTAATGCACAAATGCTAAAGATCATTTTTTTTAATTAATATTTATTGAACACCAATTAAAAAATGCGATAGAAATAATTGATACTACTCAAGTAAAATAAAAATTATATAGTTTAAAATATTAATAATTAAGGTCTAAATTAAATTATTGAGTTAGTCATTTAGTTTCTATAAATTTATAGCTTTAAAACATTTGATATGGAACAATTTGAAGGTCAAGATATACTAAACTTTATAAAAGAACTACCAAATGATGATGCTTGTAAGGTTTATTTAGCTAAAATAAAATGGCAAGATGGTTTTATTTGTAGTAAATGCGGAAACACAAAAGGATGTGAAAAATCAGGATACAATTATCAAAGTTATGCTTTTAATTATGTTGAAAGTGCAAAGGCAAATACACTTTTTCATAAAGTTAAATTTGGATTGCAAAAAGCATTTTGCGTGGTTTTTGAAATGAGTACCAGCAGCAAAAGTATATCCAGTATTCAAATAGGTAAACGCTTTAGTATTTGTCTAGGAACAGCATGGTTTTTTATGTAAAAAGTTCTTAAAGCTATGAAAAGCAGTCAAAAATATCCTTTAGAACCTTTAATTCATGTTGACGAATTTACTATTGGAGGAAAAGAAGAAGGCAAACAAGGTAGAAGTTACGATAAAAAAAGAAGAAAGCTGTTATTGCTATAGAACTGACCGATAATAATAAGATAAAGCGAGTTTACATAAAATCTATTGAAGATTATTCTGCAAAATCATTGACACCGATATTTGAGGAACATATAAGTACATCTGCAAAAGTAATAACAGATAAATGGCGAGGATACGAAACTTTAAAAGAGTTTCATAACATTGAACAAATATATAGTAATAATGGTGCTAGCTTTAAATAACTACATATTGTGATTATGCAGGTAAAATCATCGCTCAGAGCGATAACAACCGATTTAGCAAATGGCATATCCGAGCTGATTTTAATGAATTTTGCTTTAGAATTAATCGCTCTCAATTTAAAACCAGAATCTTTCATAAAACGATAAATAGAATGGTTGAAAACAAACCAATTTATCATAAAGATATTGAACAGATGCTAAGTGTATAACTCAATTAAATTAATTAAGTATGGTTAGGTGTTACATATCATCGGACCGCATTATTTTTTTATAAAAACTAAATTTAAAATTTATAAGCAGAAAAGTTTCGATATATTGACTAAGGATCCAAAAACCCAAGAAAATTTGATAAAAATAATAGCCTTTTAGGTATCATATTGGGCATCTTTGCTTGCCGTAGTTAGTGCGGAAACTTAAAAAATTATAATTACTCAAGTCCTCAATCCAATTACTTAAAGATGCTAAAAAAATCTGAAGAATCACAATAATGAGAATTTTTTAGAAGAAAGTTCCGCATAGAATCTATACCTGTTATTTCTCTAAAAAAAATAACAAACACTATCTTCAAGCGATTATTGACAAGCAAGACAGAAATAAAAGCATTGTCAATTAGAAGATAATGAGTTTTACTTTTTGGGAATGGGCAAAACAAGAAAAAAAACAGGGTAAAGATCTGTTTTTTATTTATGCAAATCTATTTATTTGAAATAGTATTTAATAGGGTTTTAGTGAAGAGTTAAATGAATTGTAGAAACTTATTAATTAATTGTAATATCAGTTAATTTCGATATTTTTAATGGAATTTCTAAAACGACACTCACTGTTTTTTCAGGTGTATTTTCAATTTTAAATGAATAATTTGTGTCGTAAACAGCAGCTAATCTTTCTACAACATTTCTTAGTCCATTTCCGTATATAATAGGCTTATCGGTTAATAAACTACCATTGTTTTCAATTACAAATACTATACTCCCTTTTATCTCCTTAATATTTAGCGAAACTTTTAAAGTATCATGGTCATATGAAAAACCGTGCTTAATGGTATTTTCAATAATTGGCTGCAACATTAGCGGTGGAATTGGTTCGTTTATTAGTTTAGTATCTACTTCGGTAGTTATAATTAGCTTTTCTTCAAACCTTATTCTTTCTATATTAATATAGCTCTGCAAGAAATTTAACTCTTCCTCAAGGGTATGAAATTTTTTATCATTCAAGTTTAAGGTATTCCTGAGTAATGTACTTAAGTCTGAAATTGCATCTTGAGCTCGTTTCGCATCTATTTCGATTAAAGATGATATCCCGTTCATGGTATTGAATAAAAAGTGGGGTTGAATCTGAGATTGCAATGATTTTATTTTAGAGTCAAGTAGGAGATTTTTTAAAAGTGAATGCTCCAATTCTTGTTTTTTTTGTTTTTGAGAATAATAAAATGCATATAGAAACGTAGTTAAGCTGAAATATATGAAAAAATTGAAATCTGAACGATAAACAAATCTATCAAAAATAGTCTTAAAATTAATTACCATATCTGCACGTTCTGAACCGTAAATAAATTTTTCAAAAGGTACAAGCAATGCAGTAGTAGTCCATGAGATTATGATACAAATTAAAAGATGTAAAAATATACTAGGAACTATCTTAATTTTATCTAAAATAAATTTTTTGGTTAGTATTAAAGAAAAAAATATAAATATGAACTTTGTACCATAAACAAAAAAATAAGCAAATAAGAGTTCTTTTAAAAAATCAAAATCAAATGGTTCTTGAATAAGCTTCTGGCTGAACGCTACTATAACTGAATAGGTGCAACTCAAAACATAGAATAAGACTAAAAACTTAGTTAATTGTTTATCTAGCACTATAAAGTATTTTTTATTTTTAAAACTTGTAAAAAATGTTCTCTATATTTTCTTGACAATGCAAAAACTTCTCTATTATTCATAATTATGCTATAATCCCCTAGTCCCTCACTTATTATTTCTCTTATTTCTGAAATTCGAAGTATAGAAGATCTATTTACCCTAATAAACACTAAACTATCCAACTTCTTCATAAAATCTGACATTGAAATTCTATAAATATGCTTATCCTCTTTTGATTTGAAAATTTCTGCATAATAACCAGAAGAAATAATGTAAATAATATCCTTTGTATTTAGGAAATAATACTTTTTTCCAACTTTAATAACAATTTTTTGTATTCCATCACTCTCGGTATTGTTAAGCTCTTTTTTTTCAATTTTTAAATCAGCTATGAAATTATCTATTTTAATTCTAAAATCTTCAATTTTATTTTGATTAATTTGTTCCATACTATAGGATAAAACGCGATCGAATCTTTCGTTTTTATAGGGTTTAAGTAAGAAATCAAATGCACGTACTTCAAATGCTTTAACTGCAAAAGTGTCAAAAGCGGTTACGAATATAATAATAGGCAGTTTATCTAAATTTATTTTTTTTAGTACTTCAAATCCAGTCATATCCGTCATTTGTATATCCAAAAAAACTATATCAGGCTTCAATTTATTGATCTGTAATATGGCTTCTTTTCCTGACGAGGCTTGATATGATTGGTTTACATCTCCATATTTATCGAGCAATTTTAGAATCCTTTTTCTCGCTAATACTTCATCATCAACTATCAATATTTTCATTTGATAAAAACTTTCGAAATTTTTTAGAAATACTAATGTAAATTAAAATCTACAAAATAAATGATTTCTAGTGTTGGTATTACGTTTTATGATATTTTCATTACAAAATTTGATATCTATGACATAAAAGATATCTATTACAAAATTAAAATTCAAGTCTAAAATTTATAGGAACTGTTGCGTCGTAATCTCAAAACGCTAACAAGAAAATAAAAGGGTAATTAAATATGCTGATCCTAAATTTTAAAATATCAGTTAATATACTCAAAATATCAATTTTATTATACAATTTATCAATTTCGTTAGTCTAAACCACGTAATGATTCATATTTGACTAAACTTAAGGCTGTTTTTTTTTGGTTAAACCATTATCCTTAATAATCAATTTAAAAAATTGAAAATTAAAATAGCCAGTAGTTTATTCTAACTAAAACTTAAAATTTTTTTAAATGAAATCAAAATTAACATGCGTTTTAACACCATTATTGGTGTTATTTATGAGTTTTGCGCTAGCTCAGAGCAAAACTATCACGGGTAATGTCACGGATCAAGATGGCGCACCTCTTCCAGGAGTTTCCATTCTTGTAGTCGGAACTAGTAATGGAACTCAAACTGATTTTGACGGTAATTATTCAATTATTGCCAATGTCGGTCAAAAATTGAGATTTAGTTACATTGGTCAAAAGACGGCCGATAGAACAGTTGGTGTATCCAATACCATTGGTGTTCAAATGCAAGAAGATGCTGAGGCCTTGGATGAGGTAATTGTAACCGCTTTTGGTACTTCAACAAAAGAAGCCTTTACTGGTTCAGCAAGTGTTGTCGATGCTTCTCAACTAGCGTTAAGAAATGTTACTTCACCCATTGCTGCTATCGAAGGTAGAGCTACAGGAATTCAATTTACATCTGGTTCTGCTGGCCCAGGAGCATCTCCAAATATAGTAATTAGGGGTGTTGGTACACTTAACGGTAATTCTGGACCCTTGTTTATCGTTGATGGTGTTCAATATGAAGGTGAGTTAAATACTATAAATCAAGAAGATATTGCTTCTTTTACAATTCTTAAGGATGCTGCCTCAACATCTTTATACGGTTCTCGAGCAGCTAATGGTGTAATTTTGATAACCACTAAAAGCGGAAGCAGGGGCGACATTCAAGTTTCGGCGTCGATGCAATATGGTCTAGTTACCCCTGGTATCCCTTTTTATCCAGAACTTTCGCCAGGACAGTATTATGAGACTATGTGGGAATCTTTAAAAAACTCTACAGCCGGTGCAGGAAATCCAGCCTTTGCCTCTGCAAATATTTTTAATAGTTTGGGATACAATCCCTTTGATGTGCCTAATAATGAAATTGTTGGTGTCAATGGGCGATTAAATCCAAATGCCAATGTAATTTATCAGAGTTTAAATTGGTATGACGTTTTGAGCAGAACTGGAGTTCGACAAAATTACAATGTTAATGTTGCCGGCGGTGGTGAGAAACACAAAGTGTTTTTCTCGGCCTCTTACCTAGAAGAAGAATCGTTCATATTAAGATCGAAATTTGACCGTTTAACCACCCGTATCAATGCTGACTTTGATGTTAATAAAAATATTAAAATGGGTGGTAGTGCTAACATAACTATTTCTGAGGCGGTAGCTCCTAGCTCTGCTGGCACAGGTAATATTGTTAATCCTTTCGGTTTCGCTAAAAATATAGGTTCAATTTATCCAGTTTACGTTAATGATTTACAAGGTAATCTTGTATTAAACGCAGCAGGAAATCCAGTTTTTGACAACGGTGAAGGTTTCCCTCAATTTAATATCGGGTCAAGACCTGTTAGCCAAGGGCGACATGCTTTGCAAGAGTTGTTGTTAAATGATGAACGTGATAGAGATAATACCTATGGTTTTAGATTTTACACTGATTTTAAAATTTTTAATGGACTTAATTTAAGGTTAAATTATGGAAGGGATATTAATGAAGGTTTGGAAAAAGAGTATGAAAACCAAATTATAGGTGATGCTCAACCAACGGGTAGATATTCTGAAGCCCGAAATAGAAGACAAGTCGAAAATTTCAATCAAATTCTGACCTACACAAAAAGTTTTAACAATACGCATAATCTAGATATTACTGCCGGTCATGAAAGTTTTAATAGAATTTTTTCTGGAATTACTGCTTTAGCTATTGAGCAAACCGCCGAGGGTATTTTCGAATTTGATAACTTTGCAACCCCAGTAAACTTGGGAGGTTCGACAACAAACAAAACTATTGAGGGATACTTTTTAAGAACAAACTATAATTTTAAGAATAAATATTATATAAGTGCTTCTGCTAGGCGAGATGCTTCATCTGTTTTTAGTAGGGATGCACGTTGGGGTAACTTTTATTCAGTAGGAGCATCTTGGAGAATTGACCAGGAGAATTTTATGCAAAATGTTTCATTTGTAGATCAGTTAAAACTAAGAGGTTCTTACGGAGAGGTAGGTAATGATGATTTAGGAGATTTCTTTTTATCACAACCAAGATATGGTTTAACCTCCAACGCTGGTAATCCCGCTATTATTTGGAGTGATATAGGTAACGCAGATTTGCAGTGGGAAACGGTGGAAAGTTTTGATGTTGCTTTGGAATTTGCATTATTTGATAACTTCTTAGATGGTACAATAGAGTATTATAAAAGAAACTCCTCTGATTTGCTTTATGATTTACCTATTGCATTAAGTAACGGTTTAAACTCATTCCCTGCAAATATCGGGGATATGTTCAATTCTGGTTTTGAAGTTAGCTTGACTGCAAATCTGATTAACAGGAATGATTTTAATTGGAATGTAACCTTACAAGGCTCTACCTTTAAAAATGAAATAACTAGTTTGCCAGATCCTTTTGTAAATGGGTCGCAGCGCTGGGATGTTGGTAGGTCTAGATTTGATTTTTTCTTACTTAAAACTGCTGGAGTCGATCCAGCAACAGGAGATCAGCTGTTTTTGTCTTATGAGTTGGATGCTAATAATAACAGCATACCAGTATTGGATGCTAATGGTGTTCAAGAAACTACCAATGATTGGCAAGCAACAGAAAGAGCCTACACTGGAGATTCTTCTATTCCTGATTTGTTAGGTTCAATAGCAAATAGTATTACTTATAAAGGCTTTTCATTGGATATTTTATTTAATTATGGTATTGGAGGTAAAGTTTTAGACAATGGATATTCAGCAATGATGCATAGTGGTAACTTTGGAAGTTCTTATCATCCAGATATTCTTAAGGCATGGCGTCAACCGGGCGATATTACTACTGTCCCTAGATTACAAAGTGGAAACCCTAATTTAGTAAGAACTCAGTCAGATAGGTTTTTAACAGATGCTTCCTTCTGGTCGTTAAGAAATATAAATATAGGTTATTCTTTCGAAGGCAGTATTACAGATAGCATTGGAGTAGATAACTTAAGACTTTCGATATCAGGAGAAAATTTATACTTGAAGAGTGCGCGTGAAGGTTTAAATCCTCAGTTCAATTTAGCAGGTACGCCAGCGGGTAATGCTTTTAATCCTCCAAGAATAATTTCTTTTGGTTTAAATGTAGCTTTTTAATAGATCATTAATAATAAAACTTAAACATTATGTTAAGAAATATAAAATATATGTTGGCTTTGATAGTAACCATTACGCTAACATCTTGTGACGAAGATTTTCTTGAAACAAGACCTACAAATGCAATTTCTGCTGCAGATGCTTTAGCAACAGCAGATAACATGGCATTAATTTTAAATGGTTTACATCGTGGCTTGTATTCACAATCACAAACAATACTTCCAGGCGGAAATAGTGCACGAGCAGGAGAACATTTCTGGGTTCCTATGGGAGACAACTTAGCTGGGGGTTTAATTCATACGGCAAGAGCAAATAATTTAAGTTGGCAAAATACAACTCAATGGATTGATCATACCGATCAAACATCTTTGACCAATGAAATTTTGTGGTATCATAGATACAACATTATTGCAAGTTCAAATGCAATTATCAATAAAATAGAAGAAGGAGATATTCCTATGGATGGGCGTTTAAATGAGATTGCTGGGCAAGCTTATACTTATAGAGCTTATGCGTATCTTTCTTTAATTCAACATTATGCAAAAGGTTATTTGATTGGTAATCCAGCTACAGATCCTGGAGTTCCTTTGTTGTTCGCCTCGGAATCTCCTTTTACCAGTGCTCCAAGATCAACGGTTCAAGAAATTTATGACCAAATGAGATTAGATATTGATACTGCTATTGATTTTTTTGAGAATGCCACAGCAAGACCAACAGGTACTGCAGATTCGAAGTCTCAATTAAATATCGACGTAGCTCAGGGCATAAAGGCACGCATTGCACTTAATAGTGGACAATGGCGAGTTGCAGCCGATGCTGCAATCGCAGCTAGGGGTAGTTATCCATTAATGTCCGAAACGCAATGGAAATCTGGATTCAATACCACGCTTTTACCAGAAGTTATTTGGGGTAGTAATGTAATCGAAACAGAAACTGCGTTTTTTACTTCCTATTTTTATTTGATTTGTAACACATTTAATGGCAGTCAAAATAGAAATAATCCTAAGATTGCGGATAGAAGGTTATACAATCAAATTCCTAATACAGACTACCGTAGAGATGTATTCTTGCCAGACGCACCCAATGAAAATACTTCTGCCGCCAACCAACTAGGAGGCTGGGCTCGAAATACGAATCCTTTATACACCACAAGGGCACAGTTTGATGCAGAAATCAGAAGACTTGAAGGAGTTTATGGCTGGACTGCTGGTCACAATGCACATCCCTATATGCATGTAAAGTTTTTGCAAAAAAATCCAGGCAGTATTGATCCAGATGATATCATTTACATGCGTTCTGCGGAAATGTATTTAATCGAGGCAGAAGCGGAAGCTATGCTGAACAATATTTCTGCTGCACAAGCTGCTTTACAAGTTCTTGGCGGAGCAAGGGATACCGCTTATAATTCAGCGAGTTTTGGCACACAAGCAGCGTTGATGAATGAAATTAAGTTTCAGCGAGGACTGGAATTATGGGGTGAAGGCTTTGGTTACACCGATAAAATACGTTGGGATGAAGGTATTGATCATGCTGCAAATGGCGGCTCTGGTGCTTCTCAGGTATTATACCAAGACGGCTATCGTCAAGAAAGGCCATCAATAAATAACAGTTGGATTTTTAAAATTCCCCAAGCAGAAATTGATGCAAATCCAAATATATCACCTGAAAATCAAAATTAATAAGGTTTAAGTTTATATTATCTGAGTTAGCTAAAACTCCCTGATGTTACTTTCAAACATTTTGGGAGTTTTTTTGCCCTATGTATCACATAAAATATTTTGTAATATGCCATTTATTTTAATATTACTTTATTAAATCAAAATGTTTTTGCAGGTTCAAAACGAACTGTTTTTTGATGTTTTTAATCTGAATTAGAGACCATGAAATCCTTAATTAAAACCTAAATAAAAAACGCTTATAAAGCTGGAAGTACGTTTAGGTGTTAAAGTAAGAGTTGGCGAAAATTGATTGGAGGAATGAAATAGTTCTAAATAGTCTACATCGATTATTTAGGACTAGTCATTATTGTAGAGTGGATTAGTTTGATATTTTACATTTTAGTTTTTGAAACAGGTCAATTTTAATTATGAATTTTAAAGATAAAATAACGAGTAATTTTTTGCTGCGAGTAGCCATGGCAATTGTTTTATTGGCACATTCAATTCCTGGGATGTTTGATGGTGGAGTAATAGTATTTGGTGAACACTACTTAAATAAAGCTGGATTTGATCCTTTTGGAGTTCCCTTAGCCTGGTTAATAAAATTTTCTCATGTGCTAGCCGCTGTTGGTCTAGTTTTAAATCGTTATGTTAACCTAGCATCTTTAATAAGTATGGTTATTTTAATTGCTGGAATATTCATGATTCATCTGCCTAATGGCTGGTTTGTTGTAGGTGGTGGTGCTAATGGTATTGAGTATAATTTTATTTTAATAATAATACTTTTATCATTTATCATGGATAACGAAAAAGTTAAGTAATAAAATACGGAGTCATTTCCTCTTAAAAATATCAAATTATAAGCGGTTTATATCATCTAAATTTTTTGATTAAATCATTACGTTATATTTGATTAAGAATTTAAATTACATTTGATTTCGTAGTTAAATATTCGAATTAGTCAGCCAGAGTTGGAAAACTCTGGCGTTAATTTTTATATAAAAATCCAGTCACGCAAATGAGAATAGATAAATACTAGAATCATCCACAAAGTAATAATCAAAAAAAACTACTACCTATCTTATCCAACCAAAAAATGAATGCCAATTTAAAAGAAATAGCAGCTTTTTGTGAAATAGAAAATGAAATAACTTTTCACCTTGCCAGACATACTTTTGCCACAACCGTAACCCTTACAAATGGTGTTTCCATTGAAAGTATTAGTAAGATGCTTGGACATAAAAATTTAAGAACAAAACAACATTATGCAAAATTTTAGATACAAAAGTTAGTGATGATATGAAGATTTTAAAAGATAAATTTGTAGTAAAAAATACAAATAACCCTATCGATCAGCAGTTATAGAACTATTTTAACTTTGAATTTGTTGCAAAAGGTAACGGGAGTTAGGATTATTCTTCTTTAAATTTAAAAAATATGCTTCTGAATGTTCATGCTTAAACCCTAAAACAGAATGTCAATTTAGCTAACATCTTTTTTAAAATCTCCATTTTTAAATAATAAAAATTAAATAATTCAAAATTGTCCTAAAATTCATAATTGTATTTCTTTTTTAATTTGAAAATTTAAGGCAATTAGATAGATAACGTAAAGTATTTTTTTTAGAATATAAAAACCTTATTGCATATCCGTAATTATTCCTAATTTATGTAATTATTCCTATTTTTGTTAAAATATAATTTTAAAGTTATGGATATATTTTCATTTTCGCTACACTTTACGGACGAAGAGTCCTGTGTTTTGCATTATAAAGACCAACGTGATAAAGAAGGAGTTATTTGTAATAAATGTGGCGGTAATGAGCA
>JBGSQM010000189.1:0-7940 GCA_041738035.1 Cellulophaga sp. | reverse complement strand
AACGAACATGCGGTAACCGGTGATAAAAAATTAGTGTATAAAACTAAGATAATACAAGAATACCCTCCCTACCCTATTTTTAAAGGTGAACGTTTTGTGCCGCTGGGTGATTTATATTTAAAGATTGATCAAGATTATTTTTTATACCCCATAAACGAGGTGTTATGTATTGTAGAATACTTAGCAGATGGTTCTAGCCTAAATATGCTGCAACAATACCGCAGACATCCCAAAGGTTTTGCCTTTTCTAGACTTGCAGAAATGAGATATTCGAAAAGTTTTGTTATAAAATTTAAAAAAGCAATACATTATGTGTCCAGTAGTATATTAGCAAAAAATAAAAGTTTTGTTTCTGAGTCTCCTAAAAAATTGCTCACCATTTTAGCATTACCTTTTGGCCTGTTATTGTATTTGTACATTATATTAAACACAAAGAAGAATGCTTAAATTTAGTCTATGAAGCCTATACGTATTTTACAAGTATTAACGATTATGAATCGAGGCGGTGCAGAAACTATGATCATGAATTATTATCGCCAGGTGGATCGTACAAAAGTACAATTCGATTTTTTGTTGCATAGGCCAGAAAAAGGAGCATTTGATGATGAAATATTGGCGCTTGGTGGAAAAATTTATAGGATGCCTGCAATTAGTCCTGAAAATTATTTTAAATATAAAAGACAACTGAATGTGTTTTTTGAAAAAAATAAAGAATATAAGATTATACATTCGCATTTAAACGCCTTGAGTACCATAATACTTAAAGTGGCAAAAGAAAAGGGTATTCCAACAAGAATAGCCCATAGCCATATAGCCGTAGAACCTTGGGTACTAAAAAAAATATTTTTAAAAAATACAGATATTAAAGCTACTATTAAAGATAGCCTACAAACATTATTAAGTTACAGTGTAAAAAAATATGCGAACCATTATTTTGCATGCGGAACAAAAGCTGGTCTGTGGCTATTTGGGCAGGAAAATAGTATTAAAGTTAAAATAATAAACAATGCTATTGATGCAAAGACATTTGCTTACGATGAACATATATCGAAAAATACGAAAATTAAATTAGGATTATCTGGCCAAAAAATTATAGGGCACGTCGGCAGATTTAATGAACAAAAAAATCATTTTTTGCTCCTAAAAATTTTTAAAGAATTAGTATCGAACCAAGATAATTTTATTTTGGTACTAGTGGGTGATGGCAATCTAAAACCAAAAATTGAAAAATATGCTGAAGATTTAGCAATTTCCAAAAAAATACTTTTCCTAGGCTTAAGAGCGGACATTCCCGAGCTGTTACAAGCTTTTGATTTATTTTTATTCCCTTCATTATATGAAGGACTCCCCGTAACCTTAGTGGAAGCGCAAGCAGCTGGTTTAAAAATTATTACCTCTTCCACAGTATCTCGAGAAGTGGCAATTACCAATTTAGTTACTTTTTGTTCTCTTGAAGATTCAGAAAAAATATGGGCCAATAAAATACTAGAAAATATAGACTATACAAGGGAAAATACAACAGAACAAATCATTTCCGGTAATTATGACATTGGCTCAAATGCTATTGAATTACAAGCGTTTTATATAAAAAATAAGTAACATGTGTGGAATAAATGGATATATTACTACTAAGGTAGTCGCCGAAAACCAAAAATTAAAAAACATAAACCTTATGAATAATGCTATTGTTCATAGAGGGCCAGACGACGATGGTATCTTCGAAGAAATTAACTCAGCGTTCTCCATAGCTATGGGTATGCGAAGGTTAGCTATAATTGACTTACACTCAGGAAAACAGCCTATTTTTTCTGAAGACAAGCAAATTATTATCGTATTTAATGGCGAAATTTATAATTATAAAATACTGAGAACAGCCTTAGAGCAAGAGGGGGTTACATTTACAACACACAGCGATACCGAAGTTATTTTAAAACTCTACGAACACGAAGGAACAAATTCATTTAAGAAACTAGATGGGATGTTTGCCTTTAGTATTTATGATAAAAAATTAGGCAAGGTATTTATAGCAAGAGATTTTTTTGGTGAAAAACCTTTGTATTATACCCAACAGAAAGGGCATTTTATTTGGGCATCAGAATTAAAATCTATAGTTAAAACTTTCGACACAAACCAAGAGATTAGCGTGCAAGGGTTAAACTTATATTTTAAACTCACCTATATTCCTGCCCCATTTACAATTTACCAAGGTATTTATAAATTGGAAGCTAACAAATTTATAACTATCGATGTAACAACTCAGGAGTTTACAGTAGCTGACCTCTCAGCAACCACAAAACATGAAAAAAAAGACATTCCCTTTTCAGCCGCTAAAGCTCAGGTAAAGCATTTAGTTCAAGAAAGTGTAGAGAGCAGATCAGTCTCCGATGTTCCTATTGGTACATTTTTGTCTGGTGGGGTAGATTCATCAGTCGTATCTTTATGTTTAGCCCAACAAATGGAAACGCCCATCAATACTTTTTCTATAGGTTTTGAAAAAAAATCGTTTGACGAGTCCGATAAAGCGCGTACAGTAGCCAAGCTAATCGGCAGTAAACATCATGAATTTACGCTCAATGAACAAGATTTAGAGTCCAATATCCATAAAATTTTAGTCAATTTTGATGAGCCTTTTGCTGATTCCTCTTCGTTACCCAGTTATTTTGTAGCCCACAAAACAAGTGAGCATGTTAAAGTAGCCTTAACCGGAGACGGCGGAGACGAAGTATTTGGTGGGTATAATAAATACTATATGGGGGCTATCAATCAAAAATATACGGGTATAATCCCTAAAGCTGGCCATAATTTTATTGACAAAATTGCACAACCCTTATTAAAGACTAAAGATGACAATAGAGGGCTCCGATTTAAAGCAAAACGACTACTGCAGGCTATCGATTATACAGATAACTACTACTGGGACATTATCTCATTAGGTTTTTCAGGAAATTCTTTAAGCGCGTATGTGTTACCGCATTATTATGAAGCAAGCCCTTTTACTTTTTATAAAGAAAAAACAGGTATTCATGCGCCAAGTACTTTATCTGACTACCGAACTATTGACAAAAACCTCAGCCTAGAGGGCGATATGCTCGTTAAGGTAGATAGAACCAGCATGCTGAATTCTTTAGAATGTAGAGCTCCCTTTTTAAATAAAAAATTATGGGACTATACCCATAGCCTACCCGATACTTATTTAATGAAAGGCTGGGATAAAAAATATATTCTCAAAGATGCCTTTAGAGATCAGTTCCCTGATGGCTTTCTCGATAAGTCTAAAGCTGGTTTTGGAGTGCCTGTTGGGGATTGGTTGCGTTCTTCTTTACGTAAAGAATTGGAGAGTTATATTGCGCCTAAGTTTTTAGCTACTCAAAATATATTTGAAATTGGTATTATGATAAAATTGGTACAAGAACATCTCAATGGAAGTGATCATACCTTTAAAGTATGGACGTTTTATTGCTTTCAGAAATGGTATAAAAAAAATAACCCTTAAAACAATTAATGTTCCCAGGGTTACTTTCAAAAAAATAAAATATTAATTACAAGAATTGTTTATATTCTTTACCTCGTTTAAAGCTGTAGTTGAAGCAATATTAATACATTCAAAATTACCTGAATTTGGATAACTTATGTTGTTTTTTTCAATTAAAATATTTTTGTTTACCCCTCTTAAAGAAATGCCATGACTACTTTTCGTATCAATAATATTATCTAAAATGCTGATTTTGTCTGCATTTGACAATTGTAAACCACCTTTTGTTACATTTTCACTAAAAATAACACCTCTTGAATTAGAAAAAATAGGAGCGGCTGAAGTTGTAAAATTATTTTTATATACGCTGACCATATTATTAACAGAGGATCCTAACATATTTAATTGCACAAAGTATAATGGATGAGAAAGAACTTCAACTTCATTATTGTAAATCTTTACATTATTTACATCGGCAATATGAGCGGATATACCATAGCTTCCCGTAACATTACTTTTTATTAGATTATCATAAACATCCATATCTGTAGAAACTTTTAATTGAATACCCGTTTTACAGTTATAAATTTTGTTATCAAAAATAATTACATTTTTATGATTTGCAGAAATACCTACCCCATAGCCACTAATGGTATTGCCAGAAACTTGGTTATTAAATACTGTTTCTCCTGCGCCACCTGCAGTAATTGCAGGTTTTAAAGGATTGTTCGGTGCAGTAAATGTGTTATTTCTGACTTTGGAATTTGTAGCAAAAGTCCAGCTTATCACATTTTCTATATCATTATTTTCTATAGTAATTCTATCACCTGTATAAATTGTTATAGAACCTTCTCTACTCCCCCTTTCCTTATTGTTTCGTATAATAACGTCTTGAACTTTTTGATAAAGTACTAATTCACCAGTATTAGCATCTCTTTTTCTGACAGCCTCCATATTCATAGCAAAACCAACTACCCCACCATCTGAATTTGCTGTTGGTTGAGAGCTATTAATAAACTCATTATTTTCAATTATTAAATTTCGGCCATCCGTTATAGCAATACTCATCATACGAATCTTATCGAAAGTACAGCTTCTTATTCCTACATTATCTGTAGGGTTATAATCTGGATTAAAGGTGAAACCATAAGAATTAATATTTATACCACCTTTAGAACCCATAGTTAATTTAACACCTTCAATTGAAATATTTTTCCCTGACCTTATGTAGATTAAATAAACACCTTCTTCCGCATTTTGTCCATTTGAATATTTCCTTATATCACGATCTCCATAGAGTGTTCCTCCTTTTATTACTGTGTTTTCTACATCATCTATCCCTAAAAGACCAGCAGAAACTTTGCCGACAGTAGGAAAAACTCGTAAAATAGTATTTTCACTCATTAATAAGGTAAAATCTGAAGGAATATTAACAGCCTCTTTTTGAGGATAAAAATTTTGATTGGTTGTGGTACTTGTTACCTTAGAAACTTCAAAATAAGCATCAAAGGCACCAATTGAAAACGTAGTAGCCCCTAAACTTTTTGTAAACTCCATTAGGTCTTCCAAATTATCATTGTTTTTTTGTGCAATAGCAGAAGTTGTTTTTCCCTGTACCAATTCCCATCGCTCGTTTCGCAGTTGAAAAACGTCGTTTATTAAATTAACGTTCCCTGTTACTTTTAATTTATAATTCAACAAATCTCCATCAATTTTACCAGCAGCGCCAAAATTTAAAGTACCGTTGATAATTTCACCTCCTTTAAAGTTTAAGGTTACCCCAGCAGGTAAATTAAGGGTTTTGCCACCTAAATCTAAACGGCATTCAATATCTAATGTGGCGTTGGCTGCTATATTAGCCAAAGTGTAGTCGCAAGGCGTGGCATTAATCACCAAGTCGCCAGGTTTTGCTGCATTGGGGTCTGTTGGGGTAGTAGGTTCTCCAGGGTTGGTAGGTACTGGTATTTCGGAAACTGAGTCTTCAAGAATATTGGCTATTAAATCGTCTTGGGTACAAGATGAAAGGCTAAAGTTTAATAGAAAGCCAAAAATTATTAGGTAGGTTAAAAAAAAGTGGGGTTTTCTCATTGCATTAATTTTTAGATGGATAAAGTTACTATTTTATGATTAATATCGATAAATTGTGCCACTTTTTCGATGAATAGCACTTTCTAGTTACGCATCAAGCCTTCTTTTAGACTTTAGTTAATCTTTTTTTAACAGAAAAATCGATGAAATACACCCTAATAAATTTCGAAGGTAAAAATTGCAGGTCGAAAGAAAAAAAGGTGCTGGGTTTTGGGTTTGAAAAGTTTACCTCCTAAGGGGGCAAGAAGGTTTTTAGAATTCTTGTTAAGAGCGTGATTATTTAGGCGAATAGAAACAAGTTAAAAGGTAAACTGGTTTTGGGTTTAAAATTCCGGTTTAAAGACGTTTTGATAGATATTTTCAGCTTGATGGAATTAGTGATTTGTTTGCAGAATTTTGAGTCGTCCTAAAATAAATTTACTTTGTTTTTTTACTTTGCACTTTCTAATTTTTCACTTTTCACTATTTCGTATTTTTTAAACTTGAACTTACTTTTTAATACCTGTTCCTATTTACCTATTCTTCTTTTAACGGCGATGAGTAATAAAAATAAAGGCTTGACATTGGCTACTTTTAAAAATAGATTTCTTTTCCAATTTTTAGTATAAGTCGGAATAGGATAATTATCATCTGCAGCTAAGGTGTTTAAACTTGATGCGACATAAGACAGGGAATATTTAAAATTAAAAAAACTTAAAAGAAGACCGAACAAATAGGAGGATAACCAAGCGTCAAAAGCTTTTTGTTTATCTATTTCAGGTATATCACGAACGCTATTTCTTAGTTCATGACCAACCAGTATAGAGTCTTCTGCTATTTTTTGCATGTGTTCTTCCGATCTATTGGTGATTAAACTATCTGGCGTTTTAATATAATTATAACACTGCAAATCAATAGTTTTGAGGGTAGATGCGCCAATCATTAATTTAAAACTCAATTCAAAATCTTCTGCCATTTTTAACTTCGTATTAAACCTTAAATCCAATGTCTTAAATAAATCTCTTTTTATGAGTTTAGACCATACGGTATTTAAATAAAGCTCTCGCTCCAAACTTTCAATAATTGAAATTTTTTCTGTTTTAAAGGTTATTTTATATTCAATTTCACCGTTAAAATCTATTTTTTGATGCCCAATAAAGTAAACATCTAATTGCTCCTTTAAATGCGGCAACAATTGTAGTAATACCTCTGGACTTAGATAATCATCTGCATCTACAAACCAAATATAATCGCCTTTTGCCTTAGTTAATCCAAAATTTCGAGTATCACCAGGACCCCCATTTTCTTTAAAGTAATAGTTAACAGGAACATGTTTTTCTTGTAACTCAAGACAAATGTTTTCCGTTTGATCATGAGAACCGTCATTAACAATGATAATTTCATAATCCTTTTCAGTAATTCCCTGATATAGAATAGAATAAATACATTCTTTTAGAAATTTTTCAGCATTATAAGCTGGAATGATAAAACTAAGATACATAACTAATAAAGATTTTTGATGATTTTGTTGTTTTACAATTACCCTTTAATTTTATATAAGTAACTTACATTATTCAACAAATTTTCATTCAAAATAATGAGATTCAATGCTTTCTCTTTAAGGGCATTTTTTTCTGGCGTTAAATATACCTTTATAGGATACAGATTTTTACTTTTAAGCTTTAGTATATAGCTTTTAAATATTTTCGTATCTAATCTTGCCTTCAACAATTCGTGAATAAAAAATATAACCGAGTTTCCTTGTCGTTTTTTTACATGTTCTAAACTTAATTCACTACAGGATATTACTTTATTCTCTAAATCCGAAACTAAACTCGTGTAATCTGTAAGCATCAGATACAAACTCTCTACTAATTGTAATTTTTTTTCGTTATCAGAGCTCCTCATAATAGAATCTGGAGAAAGAAAATAATTATACACCGTAACCGGATGAAAGATTACTCTTTGTGCGCTCAAAAAAACTTTTAGCGTAAAAATAGTATCTCCATTGCCTTTGCTCTTTTCGAAAACAATATTATTTTCTGTCAATAATGCTTTCTTGACAATATACCACCATATTTCTGTTCTATGTTTAGGGTGATTTAGTAGAAACTGTTCGCCATCAATAATAGGAGTATCCGCTAATTTTACTAAGTTTTTAATAGGTGCTGTCGTTTCAGATTCATTAGTGACTGCCACATTAAAAGCAAGCACATCTAAGGCTTTTGTACTGGCGAACCCAACCAAATCATTTAATACGTTAGGACATAGATAATCATCGGCATCTACAAAATAAATATAATCGCCCTTAGCTAATTTTAGCATTTTATTTCGGGTTGCATCAGCACCACTATTGGGCTCACAAAACAACCTTATTTGAGGATGGATTTTTGTAAGGGCT
>JBGSQM010000122.1:0-11793 GCA_041738035.1 Cellulophaga sp. | reverse complement strand
CCCACAGCATAAACATCTGTACCTGCTACAAAAACTGAATTTGCAATTGAATAGCCTTCAGAATTTGGAAGACTTATTGGATCTCCATTTCTCCATATCTTTGCAAAAGGCGTATCTCCTTGTCTTTCATACCCCACCATATAAAGGTTAGTAGTTTCTGATGTTGGATTAGGATCAACCGGTACAACTGGGCCTGGTTGTGGTTCTTCTATAGCAATAGGTTCTGTTTCTTCCACATTAGTTTTATTACATGAAAAACTAAAAGACAATAGCAATAACAATAATTTTATTTGTGTTTTCATTTTTCGTTATTTATTTGTTTTAAAAGTCAAATTCAATTCGCCAAGCAACATATCGGTTAGAAGCAAGCTTCTTTGATGGCTCATTTCATAATCTTTATGTTTTTAAATATTCTTAAACCAGATTTTAAATTTTTCCCCTAAAAAAGGGACTGTTTTTTCATTTCCATTTATTGCATTCATCAAACCTATTACCCACATGTATAAGAGGACAAAAATGCCTAGGATATTTATGATCCAACCTAATATGGGGATCATACCAACTATGCCCAAAGCCAAACCTGTAAGTGCTAAGCCCAAAGATTGTTTGATATGATAGGATGCAAAAGCATCCTTTTTATCATTGTTCATCACAAAGGCGATAATTAATCCAATGATGGTGATATAGGCAATAATGGCCATGTTTTTACCTTCATTTGCAACGGTAATTTTGTTTTCTGTGGTTTCCATTTTTATTAGTTTTAAATTTTAATAAATTCGACTCTTCTGTTATTGGCTCTACCTTTTTCGGTAGTATTATCGTCCACCGCTTCCGTTTCGCCCTTGCCCATGAACTGCAACTTGTCTTCGTTGATACCAAATTCATCTACCAAAATTTGCTTTACGGCATCTGCCCTATTTTTCGAAAGGCTTAGATTGTAGGCTTCTTCACCTTGATTATCCGTATGACCAACAATTTGTAGGTTGATATCGGGATTATCGCGCAGCATATTGGCGATGTCTAGTAATATGCCGTACGATTCCTTTTTTACAGTCGCTGCAGCAGTATCAAAATAGATACCTGTAGTGCTGAATTTTCCATTTTTAAGGAGAAGTGAACGTAAATCCTCTGTAGATTCGGCAATTTTGAAATTTGATATGCCTACAAAATGGCCTTTTTCTGGTAACACATCCATTGCTTGTATAATAAAATACCTGCCAATATTAACCTGTAATAAATTTGGGGAATCCACCAGTTTTTCCTCATTTACCCACATTCGAAGCCTTTTTTTGTTCACAGCAATCGAAATATGGACCGTACTATTTAAATAATCGGGCATTTGTCTATTTATACTGCTACCAATTTTCACTTCAACCTCTCCTCCAAAATTTTCTACCTTGCTTACTGTAAAACCATTATTAGAGAGCAGGATTTCGATATCAGCCAAGGCGCCACCTGCTCCCATGAGGTAAACTTTCTTCGTTAAGAATGCGAAAAACAATTTGCTGATAGGCTTGCCACTGCCATACCCATTGTTGGCCAAATCAAATTCTATGGTATAATTTTCAGGGAGTTTGTTTTCCATTGTGGGCATATAACCAGCTCTTCTCGACATGGAGAGCCATTTTCCTTCGGAGTCAGTAGTAGTAACAACTTCTCCTGAACCACCAGTTTCCCAATTCGCAGGAAAATCTCCTAGAGCATCCGCTGCAAAATCATCATAAAACAAGAGTTTGTTTCCCGGTATAAATGTAAAATTGCTATACACCCCAAAATCGCTGTTGGTATTTTCTTGATCTGATATTTCATTGTTTTCATTCTGATCATTGTTCTGAACGTCTTGTTGTTTGGATGATTTATCTTTTTTATTCTTTTTGCCTTTTTTTCCATCTAAAATGGTATCCATAGCTTTTTCAGTTTCTCTATTTACTTTCTGTTCTGCTTTTCTGAGAACTGCTTCCTTTGCAGCTTCTTCTGCACGTTTTCCTAGTTTTTTTATAAATTGACCATAACTCATTGTTGATGAAATCATCAGCGTTATGAATACCATTAAAATTTTTACGTTTTTCATATTACAAAGTTTTTAGAATTAGTTCTCCTCTTTTCTTGGAGATTATTTTTGTTTTGACACTCCCAAAGTTTATATCATCTAAGTTCGAAAACTGATCTTCTGAAAAAAGCGTCTTATCTGTATAAATAGTAATTGTTGCTCCTGTCAAGGGTTCAATTAGGGTGTCATTTATTTCATAACTTCCTTTTAGAATACCTAAATAAAAGATATGATTTGGATAGACATTTGGAAGTATATTTTTAGAATTCACAATATCCAATAATGTAATTCCAGAAACTTCGTTCGTATTTTTACTTAGAATAAGAACTACCTTGGCTTCATTTGTACTTTTTATTTGTGCTGAAGAAAAAAAGACAGTAAATAAAAGCAGCAGTAGTGCACTATAAGTTTTGGATTTTATGATATCTACTTTCATGATTTTTGATTGTGATACCAAAACTATCTGAAAGTATGCTGTGAGGATACTAGGTATGTAACAAAGTATGCAAGATATGTAACATAGATATTAAAGTGCTATAAATCAGAGGAATAAAAATACTCCGTGGGGGTTTTTTTATAGACATCCTTAAAGCATTTAATAAAATACGAAGGGGTATTGAAGCCTACCGTATACGCAACTTCATTTATAGAGGCATCCGAAGTTTTTAAAATATGGATAGCTTGTTTTAAACGTTGAGACCTAATAAATGAAGTGGTAGTAAGCCCTGTATAAGCCAGTAATTTTCTATGCAATTGCATTCTGCTCATGCCCACCTCTTTACTAAAAAGGACTGCATTAAAATCAGAATCGGACAAATGGGTGTCCAAAATTTGCTGCACTTTGTTTAAGAATAATTCATCTGTCGGGGTTATGGCAATATCCTTTGCCTTAAGTATTAATTCTTGACTATAGCGTATTCTTAGGGCTTTTCTTGTTTCAATTAGGTTGGCTATTCTTTTTTCCAGAATTCTTAATTTAAAAGGCTTTGTTATAAAATCGTCCGCACCAGCCTTTAGTCCTTTTAATTCATTTTCCTCCCCTACACCAGCAGTGAGCAATATAATGGGTATGTGGCTTGTGCGTTCGTCATGTTTTAGGCTATTGCATAGCTCAATACCACTACAAATAGGCATTCGAATGTCAGAAATTATGATATCCGGTACTATTTTGATTGCTTTTTTAATACCTTGTTTTCCATTTTCTGCCTCAAAAATTTGATATTTATGTTTTAATGCCAACATGATGAACCGCCGTACCTCGGCATGATCTTCCACCACCAATAAGATGGGTAGGTCCGCATCTTCTTTTGCTTCTACTAGACCTTCGGTTATTACATCTGATTGATCAGAAATTTGCTTGCTTATTTTTTCATAAGTCCCTTGGTCAAAAGAGTCTTGGTTAATAGGAAGGGTGACAAAAAAATTGATGGTATTTTTTTCTTCTAGATATACGGATATTTCGCCGTGGTACAATTGTACCAACTCTCTTACCAAAGAAAGTCCAACACCTGCTCCTTCGGCAAATTCATCTTTTTGATAAAAGCGGGTAAAGAGATTTTCTACATTTAATTCCGTAAGGTTTTCTGTTGTATTTTTTATGCTGATAAATACTTTGTCTTTCTCCCTTGTGACCACAAATTCACAGAATCCAAGTTTTGGGCAGTATTTAAATGCGTTGGAAAGTAAATTTGTGACTATCTTTTCTATAACATCCTCATCATACCAAGAATTTTTTATAGAGGCAATTTTAATCGTATATTTTATTTTTTTCAAGTCCGCATAATAGTCAAAAGAAGAGGAAATAGTGTGGAGGAACAGGCTAAGTTCTCCATGAAGAATATTTAATTTCAGTTTCCCTTTATCCAATTTAGCAAGATCTAATAATTGATCTACCAATAGTAATAATCTATTGGTGTTACGCTTGATCATAGAGAAATTAGCAAAATCGGAATCCGTTATATTTCCTTCACTTAATTTTGCGTCAATGGGTCCAGAGATAAGTGTTAATGGTGTTCTAAATTCATGAGAAATATCTGTGTATAATTTTGATTTAAAATCATTTAGTTTTTTAAATCGTTCCGCTTCCTCTTTCTTTAATTTTAAGTCTAGTTGCATCCTCCAACGCCACTTTAAATAGGCATAGATTCCGAAAATTGTACTCAAAATTAAAAGTATGTACACCATTTTAGCAAATTTGGTCAGATACCAAGGCGAAGCTATGGAGAACTTGAACTTTTCTGGTATTTCATTCCAAACACCATCATAATTACTTGATTTTACTTGAAATTCATAGTCTCCTGGCCCTATTTGAGGATAACGTGCAAAATTAGTATTGCCTGCGAAACCCAGTCCTGATCAAAATTTACTAATTTATATTGATACATATTCTTTTCAGGAATAGAATATTGTAAACTCGAAAAAGTAAAGGTTATGGTATTTTGATTGTGCCTTAAAGTAATGCCCTGTTTTAAGGTTTGCGCTTCACCTAGTACTTCAAAACCAGTTATTGTTGTTTTGGGAAGTGCTGCGTTTCCTTTAATTTCATCTGGCCGAAACCAATAAAAGCCATCTAATCCTCCAAAATAAAGTTGACCAGATGAGTCTGAGAAATAAGCTCCCGTATTAAACTCAGTACCCAAACCATCATAATTATCATAATTGGTAATCTGCGGTACATTTTCTAATTTAACCGGCGGAGTAAACTTGGTAATCCCTCTATTTGAACTTAGCCACAAATTGCCTTTTTTATCTGGTTGTATGGCATAGATGACGTTGTTCGCTAAACCATCTGCAACAGTATAATTGTAAAAATAATTCTTTTCAATATCAAAGGCATTTAGTCCCCCACCGTTTGTACCGACCCATAATATTCCTTTTGTATCATAATAGAGAGACTTAATTTTATTATTGGATAAAGAATTACTGTTGGGTCGAAAGTTGTATGCAGTTACTATTTGCTTTTTTATATCAAACAAAACAATGCCATCTTCCTCTGTTCCCAACCATAATTGATTGTCTTTACCATTGGCAATTGCCCTAATATTATTACTAGGCAAGGAATCACTGATGGTGTATTTTTTAATTTCACCTCTCTTTTTGTCGAATTGAATTAAGCCATGTTCCCGAGTGCCTAACCAATACATATTGTTATTATCCTTAAAAATACACCAAAGCGTATGGGCAGATAATTTTGGGGTCGATGTATTAGAATATTTGGCTATATCTCCATTTTTATCAAGTATATTGAGTCCGCCACCTTGAGTGCCAATCCATAAATCTTCTTCGCTGTCTATTAAAAGACTCATAATTCGATCAGAGGAAATAGTCTGATTTGTGGTGCCTACAGTATTTAGTGTTCGCCAGCTATTAGTACCAGGCTCATAAAGGCTTAGTCCCTTTCCTGAAGTTCCTAACCAAACATCCCCACTTTTACTAACCGTTATGGCCCTAATCACATCAATATTAATATTTTCCGGTGTTTGAAGATTAGTTATCGAATTAAATTTTTCCAAATACTCATCATAATAGCTCAGTCCTGCTCCATCTGAACCAAACCATAAGGTACCTGTGTAATCTTCGTAAATACTTAAAACATCTTTGTAATGTAAGGCTCTTGGATTATGCTTTTCCGTATTGAGATGTGTTATTTTAAAGCTTTTTAAATTAATCATGTACAAACCACTACCATAGGTAGCAACCCATAATCTTTCTTTTTTGTCAATGTGTAGCGCTAAAATATTAAGGTCATTTGGTAAAGCATCTAAAAAAGAAAGTTCTGATATTCTATGAAATATTTTCTTGTTTTGATCCCTGAAATACAAACCGTTCCCGTAGGTGCCAATCCATTGTTTCCCCGAGGCATCGGAAACGATGGCACTAAAATTCTCTTTAATGGCATCACCGTATTTTGTATGGGGATATATGTCGGTTTTTTCTAGTGATTTGGGGTCAAGTTCTATGATTTTATCAGTGGTTGAAATTAAGAGAGAACCACTATTATCTTGGGCTATATGGTAAATTTCACCAAGAATTTGTTCTGCGGATAAAACGAGTTTAGGTTCATAAGTGATAGCATCGAATACATAGAGTTCATGATTATAAGTACCTGCCCAAAAATTGAAATAGGTATCCTGAAAAAGTATATTGGTGTTTTTTAATTTAGATATAGGTTTAAAAATATCCTCTATACGATCAAATTTGTAAAGTAAGTTGTCGGAAGGAATAATCCAAACATCTCCCTTTCTATCCGTATAGACTTTGCCTAAATTGCTATAATTGGGTTTCGTAATATCTACAAAATTATAGGGATAAATGGTAAATTTTCTTCCATCATACTTATTTAACCCGTCTTGTGTGCCTATCCACAAAAAACCGATACTATCCTGTGAAATAGAAATGGCACTGTTTTGCGATAAACCTTCCTTTACCGATAATTGTCTAAATGAAATTTGCGATTGCGATGATAAAGGCGTTACATAACTAAAAAAAAATATACTCAAAAAAGCTTTTCTACCTAAGACTATAAATTTTTTAAAATCCATTTGAAGCAAATTTTTTAAATATATTGAAAGCTTTAGGTTCCGATAAATATGTGAAACACTAAAGTGGAAATTTTACTTCATTATTTTTAGCTCACTATTTAAAATTATGATAATATTCAATGAGGCCGTTTTTTATTTTTTTATAATAGGTACATATGGATTTAGTTTTCATGTTTTTCTAAAAAACACAATAAATCATTACCAATAGGTATGTATAAACTTTAAATTATCGAGGGGAGTAAAATAATCTAAGCTAAGCTTTAAAGAGATTAAACGCTGTCTATATTGCTTAAATGTACAAATAATTAAGAGTCATTAATATTTTTTTTAGGTTTTATTTTTCAAAATCATCTGTATAAATTTTAGGTTATTAATAAGTTAGGTGATTTTTGTATTAAAATGAAATTTCAAACCTTATTTTAGGCCACTTAAAAAAATCCTATATTTAAACAAATTTTTACCGATGCTTATACATAATTTCGAAAACCAGAATTCTATTTTAAATCAATTTATTGCGGAGTTAAGAGATGTATCTATTCAGAAAGATAGCATGCGTTTTCGTAAAAATATAGAACGAATAGGAGAGGTGCTTGGCTATGAATTAAGTAAAACCTTATCCTATAAATTGCAAAGTATTACCACCCCTTTGGGAACAAAAAATGTGGCTTTGTCCACGGATAATTTGGTTATCTGTTCTATTTTAAGGGCAGGTTTGGCATTCCATCACGGATTTTTAAATTATTTTGATGCCGCGGAAAACGGATTCATTTCCGCCTACCGCCACCATGAAAATGATGCGGACGAATTTGAAGTGATTGTCAATTATTTTGCTGCTCCTAATCTGGAAGGAAAAATTCTGATTTTAGCCGACCCTATGTTGGCCACAGGTAGAACCTTAGAAAACGTGCTAAAAGGATTAGAAAAACATGGGAAGCCTAAGCAAATTCATATAGTTTCCGTTATTGGCTCAGAAGAGGGTATTGCACATACCGCAACTATCTTTCCAGAAAATACGCATTTATGGATTGCAGCCGTCGATTCATCTTTAAATTCTAGAGGGTATATTGTACCTGGTTTGGGAGATGCAGGGGACTTATCTTATGGAGAAAAATTGTAAAATTTAGGATATCAGCAATTTTAAAAATCAAAAACTTCTTATCTCATAATTCAAGCCTTAAATTTTGTTATTTGTACAAAAAAAGATATATTTGGTAAACCAAATTGGTTAACCAATTTTATACAACTTCAATAGTTCAAAATGAAAAGAAGGGATTTTGTAAAACAAACAGCATTAGCAACAAGTTTAATCCCTTTTATGGGTTTTTCTAATAAACATATTATAAGTAAGCCAACAGAAGAACTATCGATACATATATTCTCAAAACACCTTCAATTTCTAGATTACAAATCACTTGGAGAAATGGCAATAGAAATGGGTTTTGCTGGGGTAGATTTAACCGTGAGGCCAAACGGACATGTATTACCTGAAAATGTTTCTATCGATTTGCCAAAAGTGGTTGATGCTATTCGAAAAAGTGGTGCTGCCTGTGAAATGATAACCACTATTATTGAAAGTATGAATAATCCTTTAGATGTTGCCGTTTTAGAAAGTGCTGCTGTGGCCAATATTTCTTATTATCGCGCTAATTGGCTTAAATATAAGGATGATTTATCGATGCAGGCTTCCTTACTTTTTTATCAAGATGAAATAAAAAAGCTCGGAGAATTAAACAAAAAATTAGGTCTTGTAGGTTGTTATCAAAATCATGCAGGTACTTACATTGGCGCATCGTATTGGGAAATTCAAAAATTATTAGAAACTGTAAATCCTGACTTTTTTGGTGTGCAATACGATATTCGACACGCAATGGTAGAAGGTAGTAATTCTTGGGTAAACGGACTTAAATTACTACAACAAAACATTAAAGTTATGGTACTTAAAGACTATAAATGGGAAAGAATAAATGGCAAATGGATATTAGTTAACACACCTATTGGCGAAGGTATGGTCGATTTTGAGGCGTATTTTAAACTATTAAAAAAATACCAATTAAAACCACCGGTTTCGTTGCATTTAGAATACGATTTAGGCGGAGCAGAAAAAGGAAATAAAATCATAACCATCGATAAAAAGGTAGTTTTTGATGCCATGAAAAAAGACTTAAAAGAAGTACAACGTTTATGGCGAGAAGCTTAATACAATTACATTTTTTTTAAAATTTCACAAAACAATTATGAATCAAAAATTTATCTTATTCTTCTTTATCATTTTATTAATTTTTTGTCAAGAGAATTTAATTTCTCAGACGGTCAACGTTGATACGCCTTTAGAACTAAAACAAGCCATAGCAAATGCAAAAGCAGGTACTGAAATTATCATGAAAAATGGTGTTTGGAAAGATCTTCAAATAAAATTCTACGGACAAGGAACAAAAGAAAACCCTATCACTTTAAGGGCAGAAACAGCGGGTAAAGTTAGTATTGAAGGGGTTTCCAATTTGAGCATAGGAGGAGCCTATCTTATTGTTAAAGATGTACATTTTAAAAATGGGTATACACCAACAAATAGTGTAATACAGTTTAAGATTAATAACGATTCAATAGCAAACTACAGTCATGTAACTAACTGTGTTATAGAAGAATTTACACAACCAAATCGAGAAGTCTCTGATCATTGGGTAGAGTTTTGGGGAAGACATAATCAATTAAGTAACAGTACTATTGTTGGGAAATCTAACTTCGGACCTACGGTTAGGGTATTTTTAAAAGGCAACGAACATATATATAATTACCATCAAATTGTAAATAATTATTTTGGTCCAAGGCCAAGAAAAGGGGGGCCTCATGGTGAAACACTGCAAATTGGAGCAAGCGATACCTCAATGTCACCATCGTACACTAATGTTTCTAATAATTATTTTGAGAGGTGTAATGGGGAGGTAGAAATTATATCCAACAAGTCTAATTTTAATGAGTACCGTAATAATATTTTTTTTGAAAGTGAAGGTTCTCTAGTACTACGACACGGAAATTATTGTACCATAGATGGCAATGTTTTTATTGGTAATGACAATTCAGACTTTATAGGCGGAATTCGGGTTATTAATACTGGTCATTGGATAACGAATAATTATTTCTATAAAATTAAAGGAAACGAATTTAGAAGTGCTTTAGCAGTGATGAATGGTATTCCAAAATCGCCTTTAAATCGCTATAACCAAGTTACGGATGTTGTGGTGGCTTATAATTCATTTATTGATTGTAAATCGCCTTTTCAGTTTGGAGTAGGTGCCAATGTAGATAAAAAAGAGGTGTTGCCGGCTTCTGAAATTCGCTCTGCAAGACCAGAACGCATGCTTTTGGCAAATAATTTAGTGTATAATAGTATAGCTGATACCATTGCAGTGATAAACTATGATGATGTAAAAGGTGTGACTTTCAAAAACAACATTCTCAATAGTGAAAATAAAAGTAATGTTACCGATAAAGGAATCATCACTAAAGATTTTGGCGTACATAAAGTTTCCGATTATTTTTTTGTACCTAACAAAAACCAAGAAGATGTGTATAATGGTTTCGATTTTGAAACTATAAAAACCGATCTTTTTGGAAAAAACAGGCAAGAACAAAATAGTATAGGCGCTATCAGTTTTCCTTTAAAAGAGAATAGTATTTTGATGAATAAAACGCTGTACGGAGCTCAATGGTTTTCTCAAAAAGAGGAGAATTATTATGCTAAAACGATTCAAGTAGGTTCAACAAAAACATTGCTAATGGCATTAAAAAGTGCTAAATCTGGAGATGTTTTAAACTTAAAATCAGGTATTTATAAATTTAATACGCCTATGGTTATCAATAAAGCTATAACGATTACATCTACGGACATCAATAAAAAGGCAGAATTGAGATTTACTTCTGATAATCCTGGTTTTCAAATGCATCCTAAAGGCGAATTAAATCTAGAAAATCTAGTATTAAAAGGAGATAAGACGCAAGATGCCATTGTTACTTTGACTGAAAACATGTCTAAAGCATATAATCTATTCATTAAAAATACAGAAATATCAAATTTCAAAAGTGTTTTAATGGGCTATAAAGCATCGTTTGCAGATACTATTTCTATTGATAATTCTAGTATTAAAGATTGTATAACAGGCATTCACTTAAACACAGAGGTTGAAGCTAAAGGCGACTACAATGCCGAATTTGTTCATATAACTAATTCTACCTTTGACAATGTGCAGGCAACGGTTTTAAATTATTATCGTGGTGGGTATGATGAATCCACCATTGGTGGCAATTTAGTATTGAAAAATAATACGTTTACGAATTCTGGTGGCGCTGATGAAAGTGGACTTTTGATTCAGAATTTTGGAATTGTAAATGTTGATTTCTCCGATAATACTTTTAAGGATAATCCAGTAAAGGAGATCGCTGTTTTATGGGGTGAAAAGGGTCAAAAACCAGTAAACAATACCATTATCAATTCGGGAGAAATTAGAATTGAACAAAATTTGGTTCAAAAATTAATGTATTAATCACTATGGTATTCCAATAAAACAATTCAAATATGAAAAAAATACTAAACACAATTCTTATCCTTTTTGTCTTCATGGCTTGTAAAAATAATACTAAAACTACTTCAGACAAAACCATTGAAATTCAAACAATGACTGATATAAAATATCCAAGTGATGTAATTCCGTTTATGAATGAATGGACTATACTATGTGGCGATGGCACCAAAAAGGAAGATCTAGTTGGTTTTGAACATAAAGGTTTCTTTTTTGTTGAAAATGATGGAAGTACAGATTGGGTGGTTTACAAAACACCAAATTCAGGAATAACCTCTAGGACATCTAGCAATACTAGAACAGAAATGGGTCAGATAAAACATTGGAAACCTATGGAAGGCGGAAAATTAACGGGTACATTAAAAGTTCAGCATGTATCTATTTCTGGTGATGCGCGGGTTGCTGCTTCTTATTCCGTTGTTGTGGGGCAAATTCATGGTACCGAAGGACACGAAAATGAACCTTTAAAAATCTTCTATAAAAAATTTCCAGGACACACAAAAGGATCCGTTTTTTGGAACTATGAAATTAATACAGTAGGGGATGATAATTCAGGAAGATGGGATTTTTCAACAGCGGTTTGGGGCTATGATATGTCGGTCATTGGTACGAGTTCAGAGGCTTATCC
>JBGSQM010000053.1:0-2427 GCA_041738035.1 Cellulophaga sp. | reverse complement strand
GACGTGTTTTTTTAATTTCGCTACCAATTGTTGGGTCAAGATTGACGAGAATTATAAAATATTGTTTTAATTCCATTCCTCAAAATTTTCGTCTTCAAACACATCATTAAACAACAAACGGTCATCATTATTTTCTCGCATTTCTTCAAACGCTTTGTCCCAATTCTTTCTCGGACTGTTTATTGGTTTTAGGATTATTTGTTCTTTTTCCAATATCATTTCGACCTTGTCTTTAATATTATATTTCTCCAATACTGTTTTGCTTAGACGCAAACCTTTGGAATTTCCGATTTTAATAATTGCAGTTTCCATAACTTTATATTTGTGCACACAAAGTTATTACATTATTTGAATTACGCAAGTTTTTTTAGTATGTTCGTTAAGGTGGATGGTACGGATAATGAGAACCATTAAAAGCGCATAATTTGAACTAGGTTATTTACGGCTTTAAAAATGATACAATACAATGAGTTATTGATAATTTAACTACGCGCTCTTTTTTCCGCCGAGGGTGGTATTGTCCTTCCGTTTTTTGCAATAAAGTCCTGCTGAGCCCTCAGAAAAAAATTATCAAGCGATTTTAGTAGTAGCCCAGTAATTTCAAATGGTATAACATCAATTATTAAGTGATTTTTTTTCGGCTATAAAGTATTCCCCTTCCTTTGGAGCGGGTTAGGGGAGGACTTTTAATATAAATAATTCCCCTATGGCTTGCCTCGGGGATAGTCGGTTTCATGAATTTTTTTATTGGTATCCTATAAGAAATTTCTCAAATAATTTTAATGACTACTACAAAGCCCATCTGAGAATCGAAATTTTTGGCAAACCATTATGACAAATGGCTAGCGTAATGGCCGTCTGAGCCGGTCGAAGCCCAAATAAAACATAAAACCATAGCTAATGCTATGCTTTGATTTTCTATCTCAGCTGAACACAATATAATTCAAATTCTTTAGACCTATTTAGGGCTTGCTGAAAAAGTAAAATTCCTATATAAATATGGAGTTTCGAGCTGTTTTTATTTGTAAAAACGCGAGGTATTTACTATTTTTAGTAAATAAAGTTTGCATTTATGTTCAATTACATCCCCCAAAACCAGTTAGACATTTTTAATTTTAAAACGGAATTTGAAAGCAAATTAGACCCCAATAATAGGTGGGTAAAAATGTCAAAACTTTTAGAATGGGATAAGTTTGCGATAATCTACGGAGAGAATTTTAGCAGTACAATGGGAGCTAAAGGCATTAATGCCCGTATTGTTATTGGTGCTTTGATCATCAAACACATCGAGGCGAAAGATGACAGGGGTACCATAGAGGCTATCAAGGAAAATCCCTATATGCAGTTTTTTCTTGGCTTCGACCATTTCACTTCGGAACCGGTTTTTGATCCGAGCCTTTTTGTGCACATCAGAAAACGTTTAGGTCATGCAGAGTTTGACAAAATGAACCAGTTAATTGTCGATAAGGCCTTGAATTTATCCACGGAAAGTGATGAAAAGGATATAGATGAAAATGATCCGCCAGATTCAAAGACCACAAATGAACCAAAAAACAAGGGAAAGTTGCAAATGGATGCTACCATTGCCGATGCGCATATAAAGTTTCCTACCGATTTGAGTTTATTAAATGAGAGTCGGGAAAAGTCCGAAGAACTGATTGATCAACTTTGTCTGTCTCTTGGCTTAACAAAACCAAGAACCTACCGAAGATTGGCACGCAAAAGCTGGTTAAACATATCCAAGAGTAAGAAACCAGGTAAAAAGAAAATACAAATGGGCATTAAAAAACAGCTCAATTATCTAAGAAGAAACCTAAAAAACATTGACAAAATATTGGATGAAAATCCATTGTCTTTATATCAATTAGACAACAAACAATACAGATACCTTTTAGTTATCAAAGAACTTTACAAGCAACAATTGGAAATGTTTCAAGAGAAAAAGCATAGTATCTCCAATAGAATAGTGAGTATCCATCAACCACACATTCGTCCGATGGTTCGAGGAAAACAAGGAAAGAATGTTGAATTTGGAGCAAAGGTAAACGTGAGCCTGCAACAGGGCTACGCCACCATAGACCAGTTAAATTTTGAAGCATTCAATGAAGGGATTTATCTTAAAGAACAAGTCGAAAATTATAAAAAACGCAACGGATATTACCCTGAGCTGGTGCAGACGGATGAAATTTACATGAATAGGGAAAATCGTAATTATCTAAAAGAAAGAAATATACGGCACACGGGAAAACCTTTGGGAAGAAAGCCAAAAGTAGATTTGAGCAGATATCAAAAAGAAAAACTAAAAAAAGAACGAGGAGAAAGAAACCACATAGAAGGCAAATTCGGACAGGGTAAATCAAAATACAAACTCAATAAAATAATGGCAAGATTGGATCAAACCAGCGAATCTTGGATAGCAGCTATCTT
>JBGSQM010000233.1:0-5445 GCA_041738035.1 Cellulophaga sp. | reverse complement strand
CCCGAAGTCGTCATAGTACCTTCGCCAAAATTGGTTGAAACGATCAAGGTGTTTTTATCTACATAACTGGCACTTCCCTTTGCTTCAGCGATTGTAAAACCGTCTTTTATAAACTGCTTTGTATTAACATCAAATTCTTTGATATACACCGCATCCCCACCACCATCGGAAAGTTGAATTAAAAAACGTTTGTAATCGGGATATAACCCTTCACTTCCTTTATAAACCCATTTTTTACCATCGGTTTCTGAAAGTTGATCAATATCCAGCAAGGTTTCCCACACAGGATTGCCAGTTTTATAGCTTTCTAAAGCACTTCTTCGCCAAATTCCCCGTACATGCTTTTCGTCTTTCCAGAAATTATAGGCGTAGTTTCCATGAATGGTTGGATAAGCAATTTTTTCGGTAGAATTGAGGATTGCTAAATTCTTGTTATAAATGTCCTGGTAGTCCACTTCCGCACTTAGTTCTATAACGGTGGCTTTATTTTGTTTTTCAACAAATTCCAAAGCCTTTTCGCCATCGACTTCTTCTAGCCATAGGTAGTTGTCTTCTTGTGCTTTAATACCCTGAATTATGCTTAATAGGGTTAGTAATAGTAAGATGTAATTTTTCATATTTTTTTAGTTTTAAACTTGAAATTAATTTTTTTGTTGGTAGTCAGTATATAGCTTAATTAAAATAATTAGTAGGTATTAAGTTTCGTTTATTCTATACTGAATCCTGCTTTTATATAGTCAACTGCTTTTACATGTGCAGGAGTTTCAGATTTAACGGATAGCCAATTGACGACATCATGGCCAACGCCTTCATTCATAAAGTTTTGAGTATAAATATTTGCATCCTTTAACTTACGCATAAATAATTCTTCTTCTGCTCTTGAAATTTCATACTCCCCAAAAATGTTATAAGTAGCAGGCAAGTCTGAAAAGTTTTTGCTCCATAGTGGCGAACCATAAATACTTCTAACATCTTTGACATCAGTGAAATACAAATCTTTACATTCGGTCCAAGATGCCCCTCCACCATCAAGAGCAGCATAAACGAGAAGTTGAAAAGTAAACTTAGGGCCATCTTTTGTATCTCTAGCTTTTAAAGATGTGGCAGCCGTGAAGTACGCTCCAGTACTTTCTCCAGCGATGGCAAATTTTTCTGTATGTAACCCAAGTTCATTGGCGTTGTTCCATAGCCATTGCGTAGCATCATACACATCATCGTGAGCCGCAGGATATTTATTTTCTGGAGCTAATCTATAGTTTATGGCTATGACGTTCACATCACTTTGTACTGCCAAATACCTGCAGATTTCATCATGACTATCAAGACTTCCCGCCACCCAACAAGCACCATGAACATATATTAAGGTGGGTTTTAAACTCGTACCTTTTGGTTTGTAAATGCGTATGTCTATTTCTCGTCCGGTTAATTGAACCGTTCTGTTTATAACCCTTACCTCAAATTGAGTTGTGTCCGGTCTAATAGACTCCACTTGCTCCCTAAATTGGTGGATACTTTCTGGAGTAGATAGCCAAGCCTCCTGAGCTAGACTCATTGGAAACGTTAAAATAAGTGTGATAATAAGTGTTACTATTTTCATGATTTATTATTTATCTTTTATTTCAATCTGTTTTAATGCGATGCCATCTTCTATCACAGCTCCTAGCGCAAGTAAAGGGATCGATTCATTTTCAAATATTTTGGTGTGAAATTCTTTATATAGTAGTCAATAGTTTCTTGCCTTGACCATCCAAAAGCATGGTTGTATATTAAATTATAGTGAATCGGCTATTCAACGATACTTAACATCTTTTCAATATGGTTTTTAAACCCGCTAAGGGTATTGGTTAATACTTTCATTTGATCAGCTGCCTCCACCCAGTTTTTTTGCTCTATTGCTTCTCTTACGCCTGGTAGCGTTTTAACTCCGTAACCAGTATAAAACCCAGGAGCATAAATTTGGTGCTTGTACCAAGGCCTTCTAGGTAATCCCGTTTCATTGATTAAGGCACGTTCCGTTACTAATAACTTCTCATTTAACTTAATGCTTTTAGCTTCGTCTAGTTTGCTGAAATCTTCAGCCGCAAAATTGTTAATTACTTCGTTTAACGCTACCAACTCATTTTGAAGAGGGGTAAAATCCAAGTAAGGAATTAACTCCTTTTGTACTGGTTTTATAAATTTCTTTTTGGGATCTGCGGCGAGTTCGAAAACATTTTTTTCAACCAAGGTATTGTGTTTTTCAACGGCTGTACGCATATCATTGGTTAGTTTAATTAATTCTGACATATATCCTGAAACTGTTTTGTTCCATTGTTGAAATTCAAAGGGTAACACATCCGAATTTGTCAATCGAAGTACAATTCTTCCTGCGGTTTTAGCTAATGTAATGCCATATTGAAAATCTGGATCTTTGAATTGCTTGTAATGTGTATAGGTATCAAAGATAGTGTGATACTCGCCGCCATCACTTTCTGCAAAATACCCTAAATTCAATGCGGCAATACCTGCATGTTGAATAAAAGGTGTATAATCTGAACCCGAACCTAAGGCATTCAAGCCAAAATTTCCATCGCCACCCATTAATAAATCAATGGCATTTCTTCGCTTTTTAACAGAAACTCCTGTTTGAGGATCCACCACGTCATCAGCCACTTCACTAACCATAGCCTGCAATGTATGTGAACCTCCTGCAAATAAAAAGCCCCTTCCACTTGCATCTGTATTTACATAAGCAACCACTTTCTTCTGCAATTCTTCTTTGTGGTCTTCTACCCATTCCGTAGATCCAATTAAACCGGGTTCTTCTGCATCCCAAGCACAATACACCAAAGTTCTTTTTGGTTTATAACCTGCTTTCACCAGTTCACCGATGGCACGTGCCTCTTCGAGTAGTGCAACCAGCCCACTGATAGGATCATTTGCTCCATGTACCCACGCATCATGATGATTTCCTCTCATCACCCATTGATCTGGAAAAACATCACCTTTCATTTTGGCTATTACATTATGTGCTGGCTTAAGTTCCCAATCAAATTCAAGCTTTAAATGAACCTTAGCTGGTCCTGGTCCTATGTGATAGGTTATCGGCAATGCACCTTTCCAAGAATCAGGAGCAACGGGTCCACCAAGTGCTTTTAAAAGAGGCAATGCATCCTGATACGATATGGGCAATACTGGAATTTTAGTAATCGTGGGAGCATCCTTTCGATCTAGACGCTTTGCATTTTTTGTAGCTGCATAACTAGGAGTAAGTACATCACCTGGATACAGGGGCATATCCATTACAGATCCACGTTGCACTCCTGTTTCGTTTTTAAACGCACCCTCAGGATACGTGTCACCTTTATAATAACCATCATCTTTTGGATCAGAATAAATGATACAGCCTATGGCTCCTTTTTCAGCTGCCAATTTTGGTTTAATACCTCGCCAGGATCCAGCATACTTGGCAATTACAATTTTGCCTTTAACGTCAATCCCTAATTTCTCTATCTCTTCATAATCGGCAGGAATACCATAGTTTACAAATACCAATTCTGCTTCCACATCACCATCCGTTGAAAAGGCATTGTAACTCGGTAAAAGCTCCTTTGCCTGTTGTGTGTATTTGTCCTCAGCAATAGGGATTGCGGAAAGTTTGGCTTTATAAGTGGTAGGTTTAGTGAGTTCGAGCAGCCTAATTTTCGGATAAGGAAACAAGATATGATAGGTTTCAATTTTAGCGTCAAATCCCCAAGATTTAAATTGTTTAACTATCCATTCTGCATTTTGACGACCATATTCTGTTCCTACGTAATGAGGTCTAGCCGATAATAGTTGCATCCATTCGTCTAAATTGTTGGGAGAAAGCTGAGCATCAAATGCATCCTCTAATTTATTTTGATTTTCGACATTAACTTCCATGAAACCAATAATACTATTTTGAGCGACTCCTGTCATTGATAACATGCATGCTACTGCTACTATAAAAATTCTAATCATAATTCTATTTGTTAACTATTATTTATCGTTCGTTTCAGTCTGTTTTAATGCGATCCAATCTTCTATCACAGCTCTTAGCGCTAGTAAAGGAATTTTCCCCTTGTTTGATGTCTGCCAAATCGGTAATGCTTGCCGCTTGATTCTTCTTTTCGCTATTACAACTTATTGCGATAAGGGCTAACAAGATGATGCTTAAGTTTTTCATGATTTTATTTTTAGAGATTCAAATAAAGTGTTCAGCTTTCAATATTTAATTTTCCTTCTTAAGGATGTAATAATTATAGATTTTATCGACACGGTATTCGTTATTTTCTATAGTGATTTTCTCGTTTCCATCCATCCACGTATGATTACCCACATAAACCTTTAAGGTGTCTATTTTTTCTTCGCCCTCGACTTGTCGGGTTATTCCATTTGTTATGGATTTAATTTCTATAGATTGTTTGCCGTCTGAATCTTTACCACCTCTTGTTTGCCCAGTGTAAGAGCCTTGGATGGCGTTAGCATCAAAATCCAACGGAGCTTTTACATACTCATTTTTGTCTAGCAATTTCCAAGTGATCTCATAGCCAAAAAACCTCCCTGTTTTTTTAGGGCCAATGGTGTTTACTAAAGTTATGATGTATAAATCATCATCAGGATAATATTGCACGAAAGAAGAAAATCTTGCAATGGCTCCTCCGTGAGATATTTCTTTGTGTCCGTAATTCGAGAAATTGACCAATCCTTTAGCATAACTAACTGGTGTGCCATCGTTTAATTGCAATGGAGTTATCATGGATTGATAGATAGGTTCTGAAAGAACTTTACCGCTATGTAATGCCTTTGTCCAAATCAGTAAATCTTCGGCGCTACTTGAGAGAGAACCAGCAGAATAGGGGATGTAAGGATTCAAATAATTTTTCTGTTTAAGACCGTTTGGGTCATAATTATAGCCATAGACTTTATTTTTAGTCACTTTTTCGTTGGAAGTAAAAAAGCTGCTTTTCATATGTAAAGGGTCAAAAAATATTTGCTTTAAATAGTCTTCGTAGGTCTGTTCAGTAACTTTTTCTATAATTAGTCCGAGAAAGACAAAAGCAACATTGTTGTAAATTAATGCTTCTCCCGGCTCGTATAAAAAATCTTTTGGTGCTACCAATTGCAAGGTAAGCTTGTGCGGAAATTCATCGAAAGTCATTTGCGTGAATTCGTTCTTACCAGTTGGAGCTTGTGCAAGACCCGAGGTGTGGTCAAGCAATTGGGCAATGGTAATTTTTCGGCCTTTGGTATCAAATTCGAGATATTTTGTAAAATCTTCTTCCAATGAAAGCTTTCCATCTTCTACTAATTTTAGAATAGCTGCTGCTGTGAATTGTTTGGTGACAGATCCAATTTCAAATATTGCATTTTCAGGCATTGGTGTAGATAGTTCCAAGCTTGCATAGCCATACGATTTTTTTAAAATGGTTTTTCCATTTTGAT
>JBGSQM010000230.1:0-4169 GCA_041738035.1 Cellulophaga sp. | reverse complement strand
TATTTGCGCAATTGCACTTTTTCCATTCATTAATATTCAATGGCAAATTGCTACGCTTGGTTTTGTTGCTACACATAATCTTTTCTGTGGAGGTGATTTTTCGTTATTAAACTATTTGCAAAACAACAAACACAGGGGCATTGTAACCTATGATGATAAAGAGAAAAAAGAAACTTATTTTTATGTAGAAGTAATTAAACGCTAATAAAACTATTGATTTAGGCATTTAATCAATAATGATTCTGCCATTCAAATTGAGGCAACAATTGAATATTCGCCAAATCAAGTACTCCTCTGGTCTCTCCGAGGAAGTAAGTGAAGTCCCCTCCTCGGACAATCTTGTATATCATCTCCGTTTAAATCGTAACTTGGGGACAATTGAAAATCTAAAGGACTCAAATATCTTAAATCACCCGCTCCGCAAAGTCTCCCGACTTTGAGGCTAAATTGCTTTAATAAAAAGTGCTATTTTTTAATTTATAAGTTCAAGTAATATGTGTAAGAGATAAATTTAAATATTGCGAATTTTTGTAACCTTATTTGTTCCACTAAGTCAGGAGACTTTGCGGAGCGGTTTCCTACTACCATTAATTTTTTCATTGTTTAACGAAACGGATATAATTACATTGATCAGGATCATCAAATTCAATGGCCAAGACAGCTTTATTTTCCTTTTTATAAACTGACCAAGACCTTGGATAATAATTTAATTCTGAATCCTTAGAGTAATTAATTCCGAATGATGCAGTATATTTGGTATTTAAATAATTTGAATGCCAAGTTCCTAATAGTGTATCTTTCACTACATTTCTTAAAATGCTTTGGTCTATTTTTCCAATAGGATAATTATATAGAGTAAAAGTGCTATCTGGATTGACAGCTAATTTAATTTCATTGGTATTATTAATACCTCTTTTATTTTCATAATCAATTATATAATTACCTACTAAAAAATTTAACTCTGGCTTTTTATTAACTACTTCTAAATCATGATTATTGTTACAAGGTAATCTGCAACTATTAAATATAAATAAAATAATGAATAGAATATTTATTTTTTTCATTGTTTAACGAAACGCATATAATAGCATTGATCAGGATCATCAAATTCAACAACCAAGACAGCTTTATTCTCTTTTTTATAAACTGACCATGGTCTACTAAGTTCAAGATCGTATTTTTTATTGTAAAAAATACTCAAAGATGAAGTGGGGTTAAAATCAAAATAATTTGCATACCAAGTACCTGTAAGAGTATCTCTTGTATCATTTTTTAATTCTAATAAATCAATTTTACCAACAGGATAATTATACAAATTAAAAGTACTGTCTGTATTTATAGTTAATTTAATTTTATTGGTATCATCAATACCCCTTTTATTTTTATAGTCAACTATATAATTACCTACTAAAAAATTTAATTCTGGCTTTTTATCAATAATTTCTAAATCACTACTAGTATAACAAGGTAACCTGCAACCATTAAATACAAATAAAATAATGAATAGAATATTTACTGTTTTCATAATCTATTTATTTTTAATTTAAACCTAAATGTTTGGATTATTGTAGATAAAGGTCTGTTATTACCGCTATTGCTGCCGTCTCTTTCATAATTATCCCCAATATGCAATAATAATGAATTTCTACTTGTTGGGTTTGTTAATTCAACGATTACATAGCCACTTTCAGATGATCGTAAATATTTTATGTTTGCTCCACCTACAAAAAACTGTACATCATTAGCTCTTATGTGCTTAGCAAATGAATCTGAAAAAGTGGTATGACCAGGACTAAAACCGTAACCACTAGGCATAACCCCTTCATTGACAAACTGACCAAATGACCAGTTTTTTATTTGCAATAAATTAAAAAAATCAGCTTTAAGATCTTCTGCAACTTGGCCTTCAAACATTTTAGCCACCATATCTCCAGAATAGTTGAAGTCTCTTGTATCTGGTCCTTTACCGTTGGCAAATTCATAAAGTAAAATACCAACACCTTCTCTACCCGACTGATTAAATGTTTGTTGTTTTTGAGTTTCGTCACTTCTAAAAGCATTTATATTATAATTCAAGGCTGTGGCTGTCAATGCAATACTAAGATTATTATCTAAGTTCGTAATTAACAATATTTTCACAAAAGCTGGAGTTTTAGGATTATTAATTAGTTCTGCTATTTTTTTAGCGGCATCGCGCAATCTATCAAGCCAAGGCGTATTTATAGGGTCAAAATTTGGCATTTCAAATTCAACTTTTAACCTATCTAAATTAAATAATGAACTTATTGCTTTATTTATTATTTCCCTACCTTCAAGGGTATCATTCGCTAACAAAAAATTATTTAATTCTACGGCCTCAAAGGGGTTTGCTTTAAGGTAGTCTTTTTCATTTTGGGTTAGGGTATTATTTAACATAGTATTCATTTGAACAATCATGGCATAAATAACCATCTCACTGGTGTCTTCTAGCATCATTACTGTTTGTGAATAATCATTATTATCATTTGGTGTAGGCCAGCCACCAGTAATAATTAAATCTGTCTCCTCAGTGGCATATAAATCAGTACCACCATTGCCACCGCCTGTATTTTCGCAGATATATAAACTGCTAGTAGAAGTAGTAGGCCATCTAGGAGAATAATTACATCCTTTACAATCTCTTAAACTATAATGACCACAACCACAGGGGGCTGGTACGGTTATCGTTACCCAACCACACCTTTCCCTTGCTGTAGAAGCTCCTTTGCTACTTATACCACTAACATCAAACTTCTCTAAAGAAACTGTACCTTTAGGCAAAATATCGCTACCATTACTGCGAGCTAGTAGCCAATCATCTTCGAATGTATAGGTAAGTATAAAAGCTTCCTGTATGCCATTATTATCTTCTAAAACTAAGTTCTTGGTTTGATTTGGTTTTTGATCCGATGTTTTGACTAAAAGAGTATAAGAGGTATAGCTCTGTTTTTCTATAACACTTATGGTATCTGTTACAATAACTATAGGTGTTGTTTTGTTAGTAGATACAGTTTTTAAGGAAACATCAAAAAATTTATTAGCTTTAAATTTAGTTGAAAGTTTAGAAAATAATTGATTTCCTTCAAGCTGTGATAACGCTACCCTTTCAAAATCTGAATGTGATTCATGGTTTGTTTTGAAAACCTCTTTATTATCCAAACTTTCAATGGTATTGATGCTGTCTTCTTGACAGCCCAAAAAGACAAATAATAGTAAAAATAAAGCGAGTTTAAAATAGTGGTTGATTTTCATAAGTTTATAAATGTAAGTTATTTCCTTACAATATAAAATAAAATGCCCCCCCCCAACCAAATTATTCTCTTATAGATCTCGAATGACTTAAGTTAAAATCGTTGAAATGACTAGTTTTATCGATTAAATACAATTTTATTATGAGGCTTGTAAACAAAACGCTCCAATAAAAATTACAGTATTTTTGGTTTTAATTGTATTGAAGTCGGGAACGTTTCACAAAATAAGAATTTAGCTTACAGCTTATGGCCTAAAGCAAAAACCTTAATTTTCATGATCCTCTACCGCTTTTTCATCTCTATATTTACAACAAGGATGCACACTTTCGTAGGCTTCATCTGTGGCTTTTAGTTCTTTGGTATCGTGACCAACCGCTACGATTGCCGTTTTAATTTTCATCGCATCAGTTTTACGTTCATCCATAATAATAGATAATTGGTGACTTGGAATATCCCAACTAGCAAATTTGACACCTTTTACGCCTAATGCGGCTTTTTCAATACGTTCTTTACACATACCACATACGCCATCGACCTCAAAAGATAATTTCTTGTTTTTTTCTTGAGCATAACCAAAAGCTGCTACTAAAATTACGACTACTGTTAAAATTGTTTTTTCCATAATAACCTGTTTTATGCTTTAAGCGTTTTTTATTTATTGTGAGCGAAGCGAAACAATCTGTTTGAACTTTTCTCATGCTCTCTTTGCGAAGCGAAACAATCTTTCTAAATTTTTCTCTTCTTTTTATTCTTTTTTCTCTTCTCTATTTTCTTTTTCCCATCAACGAGCAACTAGATCTTAAACCTAAATCCCAAATAAAACATTCTTCCCATTATTGGCGCAAACACGATACTTGTATCAAAATTTGAACCAAAAGGGTTATCCGCTTCCAAAACAGG
>JBGSQM010000227.1:0-15429 GCA_041738035.1 Cellulophaga sp. | reverse complement strand
GCAAATATTTTCTGCATTAATTTATCTATTGTAACTTCCGAAGAAACGGCACTTAATGTTAAATTACCTACTTCTTTGATGGCTACTTCATCGGAATAATTAACTTTTAACTTCCCGTAATTCCAGTTTTGAATGTTTATTGGGGAATACGACGCATCAATTTGGGTTTTATCGCCATCAATAGTTTTGGCATATAATCCAGCATACGAAAAAGTACCATTCATATTTTTGGTGTTTTCGGCTAGTTTTACTTCTCCGTGGCGCACATTCATTTTTAAGATAACCGACTTTGGCATTTTAATTTTAAGATACTTTTTAACCTTTACCTTACCGCTATTTCCGTTGGTCGTGGAGTTAAAATAATACACATTCGGACTTCTTTTTTGTAGCATTAAGCTATCAAAATAAATAGTATCATTACGTTTGGCAAAACGAAGTTCAGAGTTGTCTTTTAAACGTACTTTAAGTTCCGCTCTTCTTTCCTGTAAATCACTTTTGAGCTGTTCATAATCTTGTTTACGTACTGCTAAATTTTCCTCGCGTTCTTGTTCTAACTTATTTCTTCTTTTTTCAAAAGCAATTCTGCGTTTCTCAAAAGCCATAGCTTCTTCATGAAAATCTTCTTGATCTTTAGAAAAAAGTTTTCGTTGTGCTTCAAATTCAAGAGTCATTTTAGTAAATGCTTCTTGATCTTTTTTAGAAAAATTAGCATCAAAATTTTTCTGCCATTTTTTTAAATATGTATCTCCTTCTTTTTCAAAAGCTTTAAAGTCGAACTCGGGTGCTTTGGAATTAGGAAAGTCAGGAAATCGAATAGAATCCATCATAAAAGAGAGATTTTCAAGTCCGTTTACGGTGGTTGCTAATTGTGCTAAGTTTAAATTTTGAGCATCTAACTTCGAATTAAAACCACCCGTAGCATGTTTAAAAAACCATGTATTTTCTACTCCTGTGGCAATATCAATTTGTTTACTATTTCCTAAAACTTTAACCTCGTTTTGCTTAAAATAAGCGTCCATATCTTTAGCATCTACTCCTTCAATTTCTATAACAACTTCCACAGAAACCTCGTTTTTATCCCACGTTTCAAATTCAATATCGGTGTGTGTCGTATTGATATTGATGACGGCATTTTCTACCACATTATATTTTTCCAAAAAAGTCTTGGTTTGTTTTTGAGCGTAACTATTTGTCCCTGTTAAAAACACTATGAAAAAAAAATTATATACTGATAACTGTTTCATTTTTTGTTTGTTTTAATTCGTTCAATTTTTCTTTTAATTTTTGCAACAACTGTAAACGTAACTGGAGATTCTGAATTAGAGCAGCAATAGTTTGGTCGTTGGGACCGACCGTATTTAATTCTTGACTCAAGGTTTGGTATTCTTTATTTAAAGCTGCCAACTGTTCCATATACGCTTTTACCAACTCTTCGTTTTCGTCAGAAACTTCTAATTTTGCTAATTCAAAATTGATGGTTGCCAAATAATATTGTTCTACTTTTTTTAAATCAGGAGACAAATCGCCCAGCGTAATAGCATCTATTTTTTCAGGTACAATTTTCGTTTCTACTGTTGGATTTTGAGCATTAATTTCTGATTCTGGTGCATTAAAAAAATAAAATCCAAGACTGAATAGCAAAAGCAGAGAAGCTGCTATCCCTATATAAAAACCATAATTCTTAGGCTTTTTAGGCATTTCTTTTTCTAAGCGTTCTAAAAAACGCTGTTTATGATTCGGAGATAAGGAAAAGTCTTCCATTTCTCTCGATTCCTCAAATAGATTTCTAATGTCATTTTTCATACTTACGCCCTTTATTCTTCAGTAATTTATCTTTTAAAATAGTTTTGCCACGCATTAATTGAGTTCTGCACGTAGTTTCTGGAATGTTCAAAATTTCAGAGATTTCGGCATGGTCATACCCTTCAATTAAAAAAAGCAACAAAACAAATCGGTACTTTTCTGAAATATTGAGAATTGCTAATCTCACTTCTTCAATGCTAATGGAACTCTCCACTTCCCAATCAACGTCATCTTCCAACTGTATTAAATTTTCTTCTAACGGAATAAATTCATGGCGCTTCGTTTTTAGAAAATCAATACAACTATGCACTACAATACGTTTTAACCAAGCTCCAAAAGTAACATCGCCCTTAAACTGATCTATTTTCTGAAACGCTTTTATAAATGATTCTTGCAAAACATCTTCTGCGTCGTCATTATTTCGTAAAAAGCGCATTACCACTGCAAACATGCCGTCGCAATACTGCTCATAAAGCTGCATCTGTGCTCTACGGTCATTGCTTTTGCATTGCTCAATTAAAAGGGTTTGGAATTTTCGCAAACTTTCCAAGTTAGTTTTTAGTTGTTATTTTAAAGACGATAGAAAAATATAGATGTTTCAGAAAATTGTAATTTTGTATTTAAACTTATTATTTTGAAACAAATTACACTAAAAAATAAATACATTGAGCTGACTGTACTAGATTACGGCGCAATTATTCAAAAACTAACCGTTAACGATAAAAACGAAAACCCTAAAAATGTAGTAGTCGGGTTTGAAAATCCTGAAGATTATTTAGATAATCCTATGTATTTAGGGGCTTGTATTGGTAGGTATGCTGGAAGAATAAACAATGGAAAATTTATCCTTGAAGGAAAAAAATACAATTTGTACAGCGAAGAGGGCGTGCATTTACACGGCGGAAAAAATGGGTTAAATAAGCGGTATTTTACGATTAATGAAGTTAATCAAAGCGAACATCCTTTAATAAAATTATCTTATTTAAGTCCAGATTTAGAAGAAGGTTATCCTGGAAATGTAAAAATTACGGTGACGTATCAATTGATAAATGATGAATTACACATTATCCACGAAGCCACTACGGACAAAACTACAGTCATAAATTTAACGAATCACTCCTATTTTAGGTTAGATAAAGAATCAACCATAAATCATTACGAACTACAACTTAATAGTTCCCAAATTATTGAAATCGATAGTCAATTATTACCCACAGGAAAACTCATACCAGTTCAAAATACTAAGTATGATTTTTTAGAGTCAAAGAAAATAAAAGGTATGGAGTTAGATACACCTTTTGCCTTAAACACAGCTAAAGAATTTGGGGGTAGCGCCTATTCTGAAAAATCAGGAATTAAAATGCAAGTAAAAACCAACCAACCTTGTATAGTTATTTACACGCCACCCACCACAGGTTCTATTTGTTTTGAAACTCAGAATTATCCTGATGCGCCCAATCAAGCTAATTTTCCATCGAGTATTTTAAAGCCAGGTGAAGCCTATAGGAATGAATCTATATTCAGGTTTTCTGTGAGCAACTCATCATCATAAGGTTAATGAGTTTATAGATTTTTAAGCCACAAAAAACCGTCTAAAACAAATTCTTTAGACGGTTTTAAATTAAACATCGATATTTCAGAAATATAAATAGGAAAAATTATATTAAATTTTGACTATCAAGGCTACCGTATTTTTTTACCCTAAGAAATCTCCCTCTCGTATGTGCTGAACAAAGTCGAAGTATTAAATGGGCTTAGGGGGAGCCCTTTACTCCTCCAGCAGCAAATTCAGTGTTACCTTAATATTATCACGAGTTGCCTTGCTATAAGGACAAATTTCATGTGCTGCGTTGACCAATTTTTCACCCTTTTTTTTGTCAACAGTTGGTAAATAGGAGTCTAAAGTAGCCTTAATCATAAAACCTCCCTCTTCATCTTTTTGAAAAGCTACAATTGCTGTAACGCTAAAATCGCCTAAATCTTCAACCTGATGTTCTTTAGCGACTGCTTGAATAGCACCTGCAAAACAGGTGGAATAAGCCGCAGCAAAAAGTTGTTCTGGATTGGTATATTTTTCTTCGATAGCATCTTTGCCATTCGGCATTTTAACATCAAAATCTATTAATCCGCCTTCACTAGTTACGTGTCCACTTCTACCGCCTTTATTTGTTGCGCTTGACTTAAATATTGTTTTCATTTTTTGTGCATTTAAAATTAAGTGTTTAATATAGCAATAGATATGCAGCTTACGAAAAATGAATTATTAAATTTGTGTGAATATTTTATACTTGCCCAAAAATTATGAAAATAATTGTCTTTACTTAATACACATGTTTTGAAAAAAATAAAACCTATATCGGCATTAGAAGTAAAAAAGGGAGTGAAATCTCCTGAAATTTTTAGTGCCAGTTCTATTTCAAAAATTAAGAGTTCTAGAAAAAAACTACCTAGCGCAAACGAATTAATTGAAGGAATTTTAAAAGGAAACAAAACTGCGTTAAGCAGATCTATCACCTTGATTGAAAGTAAAAATCAAGAGCACCTTAAAAAAGCAAATACAATTATTGATGCTTGTTTAAAAGAACAAAAAAACACTTTACGTATTGGCATTACTGGTGTTCCAGGGGTTGGCAAAAGTACTTTTATTGAAGTTTTCGGCACTTATTTAACCTCTTTGGGCAAAAAAGTTGCCGTTTTAGCGGTAGACCCAACAAGCTCGCTAAGCAAAGGAAGTATTTTAGGCGATAAAACAAGAATGGAAGCTTTGGTTAAAGATGATGCTGCATTTATTCGCCCTTCACCCTCGGGAGAATCTTTAGGCGGCGTAGCTCGGAAAACTAGAGAAAGTATTGTCTTATGTGAAGCTGCAGGCTTTGATATTATTTTGATTGAAACCGTAGGTGTAGGCCAGAGCGAAACTGCTGTTCATAGCATGGTTGACTTTTTTTTATTGCTAAAATTAGCTGGTGCTGGTGACGAATTGCAAGGAATCAAAAGGGGTATTATGGAAATGGCCGATGTCATCGCCATCAATAAAGCCGATGGAAAAAACAAACAAGCCACCAAAATAGCAAAGGTTGAATTTTCGCGTGCTTTACATTTATATCCGCCTAAAGAAAACGGCTGGATACCCAATGTACTGCAATGTTCAGCACTCGAAAATATAGGTATTAATAATATTTGGGAAACTATTCAAGAATATTTAACCAAAACCAAGCCCTTTTTCAAGGAAAAACGCAAGCAGCAAAATAAATATTGGTTACTGCAAACTATAGATGACCAACTGAAAACTAATTTTTATAAGCACAAAAAAGTACAAGAACAGCTAAAGGTTTTGACTATTGAAGTTATGAACAATCAAATTTCTCCCTTTATCGCTGCGGAACAATTATTTAGCATTCAGCAAAAAAAAGAATGAACTACCTCGACCCAGAGCCATCGAGGTATCAGAAACAAGACTGCTACGCTTCAAGAATAAAGAAACAAGACTACATTTTATCCTGATTTTTGGTTCTGATAGTTTTGGTTCTTTGCGAAAAACCACCTGTGCGCTCCACGCTACGCAGAGCAACGAGGAATTCTATTTATTAAAAATAACAAAGAATGTCATTTTAAAAACTTCCTTTTCAAACACCACTGAAAATTATGAGTTATTTCAATCATTCATTTTACATACACTAAACAGGATTATAAAATAAGGTCTCATTAAAAAAACATAAATTTGCAGCAGTAAAATAATTCTTATGAAAGTTTTAACGGGTGAACTTCTTTCGATTGTTGTTCCTTTATATAATGAACAAGATAATGTGGCACTGCTTACCCAAAAAATACATGAAAGCTTAATCGGTTACAATTATCAAATTATTTATATCGACGATTTTTCTACAGATGCTACTGGTAAAGTGGTGAGAAATATGAACGATGATAAAGTACACCTTATATCTCTAAAGAAAAATTATGGTCAAAGTCTTGCTCTTGCTGCCGGTTTAGATTACGCAAAAGGAGAATACATCATTACTATGGATGGCGATTTACAAAACGATCCGAGTGATATTCCTCAAATGTTGTCTTATGCCATTAGCGGGGAATATGACGTAATTACTGGAATCCGACAGAAAAGGAAAGATTCTTTAGTAAAAAAAATTCCGTCTAAAATTGCCAATTTTCTGGTTAGGCGTGTCACCAAGTTAGATATTAAAGACAATGGTTGTGCTCTAAAAGTTTTCACTAAAGATATTGCCAAAGATTTAAACTTATATGGTGAAATGCACCGTTTTATTACTTTACTTGCCTTTTTAGAAGGCGCGCAAATAAAACAAGTTCCTATAAAACACCATGCGCGCCATGCAGGAGTATCAAAATACGGATTAGAGCGCGTTTTTAAAGTAGTGGCTGATATGATGCTCTTGCTTTTTATTCGTAAATATTTTCAACGACCTATACACCTATTCGGCATATTTGGGGTGTTATTAATTTTATTAGGTGGCCTTATCAACATTTATCTTTTGGTGGTAAAATTAATGGGAGAAGATATTGGCAATCGCCCATTACTCATTTTCGGTTTAATGTTTATTTTAGCTGGTATTCAATTATTTACAATAGGAATTGTCATGGAATTATTGATTAGAACCTATTACGAATCGCAACAAAAAAGACCATACAGAATTAAAAATATAAGCATAGGTGATACAACCCAATAAAAAGTTATTTACCGCGCTTAAAATTGTCATTAGTGTACTACTCATTTATTTTGTGTTCACTAAAATTTCTTTTCAAGAAGTATTACAAACTTTGAAAAGAACACAGCCTTTTTATCTTTATTTAGCTTTTATCTTTTTTGTAATATCCAAAGTTGTTGCTTCATTTAGGGTCAATCTATACTTTCATCAACTTCATATATTTTTAACTCAAATAAGTAATTTAAAACTTTACTTATTAAGCATGTTTTACAATCTTTTTTTACCTGGCGGGATTGGCGGTGATGCGTACAAAGGATACCTTATCAAAAAACAATTTAATATTGACACCAAAAAAATTGTTTCTGTTTTGGTTTTAGATCGGTTAAGCGGACTTCTGTTGCTTTTTATTTATGCCTGTATTTTAATCCCATTATTAAACCTGAAACTAATTCAGCATATTGAGTATTACGCTTTTGCTGCCATACTTTTAGGCATCGTAGTATTTTGGATTTTAAATAAAAAGTTTTTTCAGTATATAATGCCTATTTTTTGGAAAGCTTTTGGCTATTCAGCTTTAGTACAGCTTTTTCAAATACTAAGCGCTTATTTTATTTTACAATCACTCAACATAGAATTGAACACGGTTTCATACTTGTTTATTTTTTTAGTTTCTTCTATTGTATCGGTCATACCCTTAACTATTGGGGGAATAGGAAGTAGGGAGCTCACTTTTTTCTATGGCGCTACCCTACTCCATTTAGACGAGAATACATCTATTGGAATTAGTATGATTTTCTTTTTGATTACTGCTTTTGTCTCACTTTTCGGTATTTATTACCATTTTAAAAAGCCAGAATTGAAGATTGAAGTCTGAACAAATAGTCTTATCCTCATATATCTGCACAAGTTAAGCGCTATTTGTAAAGCAATGCTTTATGGTTTGATAAGTGTGTTAAATTTATTTTCAGAAAACCGATTTAATAAACACATAAATTTCATTTGAAAATATGAACCAAATATTTGGTATTTAAGGTTTTATTTCTGCTCGCTGGATCTAAAAATTTAACTTGTAATCGGGTTATCCTAAAATCGTTTTCTGAAAATTGCTGGTTCCAATCTAAACCTGCATCTTTTAATAATTGTAATTCTTCCTCAGAGGCGTACACCCATATATTATCTTTATCCACTACATTTTCAACAGTAATAATTTTTACAGGCATTTTGTTGTAAAAATCTAATGCCCAAGTATGCTCTTCGGATAACTTATAAATTGCATCAATAGGTATTTGCTGCTTTTCAACTACCTCAGCGATGCTTGAACCAGCCTGGTATTCCAATAAATTAGGATAAAAATGAAAGTTCATTACCATATTTAGCAATAAGGATGCTGACGCTGCAATTGTTATAATTCTCACACTATACTCATCTCTCTTTAAAGTAAAATAGATGAGAATAATCCCCGCAATAACAAATAAAACATAGGAAATAACCGATTGAATTTCAAAAACAAAGAAGCAGAAAAGGGCTGCTACAATAAAAACAATTCCCAGAATAAAATACTGTATTCCTAACAATACTTTAATAGTTCTGACTTTTACAAAAACATTTAAACTGTACAAATAAGATGCTGTTAAAATGGAAAACAAGGGAATAACAATATTTAAATAATGCGGGAGTTTAAACTGCGAAAAACTAATGATGATAAAAATCAAGGAAATACCACCCAATGTTAAAAATTCGTACTTGGGATTGTATTTGAATTTTAAATTAATTAAAGTTTTAAACCTTGCCACATAAGCTGCCAAACCAATAAGTGTCCAAGGTAAAAACACCCAAAGAAAAGTATGAAAAAAGAAAAAATAATCGCTACTATTCTTCCCTACTCCTTCTCCACTCATTCGTTCAAAGCTCTGTTCCCAAAGAATAAATAAAATACCGCTCCGCTCGTTGCGTTCTCGAATAATTTTCTCAGGATGTAGATCAAACTGAAGATAATAAGCGTATAAAATTGGCATAATAGTAATGGAAAAAACTACCAACGCCAAAAGTACTCTCCAATTCATAAACCGAATCCATTTTCGGGTGTAAGCTAAATGGCAAATAATAGGTAAGCCAATCACGACCAAAGCAATTTGTCCTTTGGTTGAAAATGCTATTCCAGCCCCAAAAGCACCTAAAATAATATGTTTTAATGAGTTTTTATTAATGTAAGCGGTTAAATGCCATAAGGAGAAAATAGTAAATCCTGTTAAAACGGCGTCTGTTCTTACATCAATAACCGATAAAACTATGGTTTGAGAGGTTAAAAAAATTAATGCTGCAATTTTACCAACGTAAGTGTTATAAAGAAGTTTTCCCAATCCAAAGCAACTATAAGCTCCTAAAATTGTGGCTAAAATTGCAGGTATTCGATACGCCCAATCGTGTAAACCAAATATTTTGAAAGATAAAGCAGCCAGCCAATAGTGCATGTGAGGCTTATCTAAATATTCATAAGAACCTTTAAATAGATTAATAAAATCATTTTCTTGCACCATTCTCATAGCCATGACCGCAAACTGAGCAGAATCGTTTTCGAACAATTTTGAAAACATTCCAGCACTATAAACTAAAAGCAATAAGAAAATTAAAAACCAATATCTAGTATTAGATATCATAAGCTAAATTTATGACTTACAAATATATACAACTTTGCAAACAACCAACTAAAAATTAAACCTATAAACGCCCCTGTTAGCACATCTAAAGGAAAATGTACCCCTATATAAATTCGGCTATAGGCTACTAAGCACGCCCAGGTGATCATGAAAAATCCTATATGTTTCAATTTTTCTTTAAGCAAATAGGTAAATATAAACGCCACCGCAAATGAGTTTGATGCGTGTGCTGAAAAATACCCGAATTTGCCTCCGCATGAATTTTTAACCAAACGCATTAATCCGTTGAGCTCTTCATCATAACAAGGTCGTAAACGCTGTACTCCATATTTAAAAAAGTTCGCTAATTGATCTGTTACGGTAATCAAAAGGGCAACAGTTACTACTAAAAGCAAGGTTTTTTTAAGTCCATAAGATTTGTAAAATAAGCCTGCTAATAATAAATAGACGGGAACAGAACTCCATTTATTGGTCATAAATAACCAAAAACCATCCCATGTTGTATTGCCTAAGTTGTTTAGGAAAAGAAATAGTTCTTTATCATATTGGACCAATTGCTCGAACATGTTTTTTATTCTTCGTAACGAGAAACTTCTCGGTCGTAAAAGACGGTTGCTTGTTCAATAAGATTTTCTGCTTCTGCTTCTAATTCTTTTTCATCTTCCTGCGAAAAATCTTCTAACCACTCTACCTCATCGTTTTCTAAATTAATAATAAAACGTGGATATTCGGTGTGCACTACAAATATCGCTGTGGGGTAGTCGGTATTATCACCAAGTAAAAATTTAGGAAAGTCCATATATTGTCTATTAAAAGATAAAAATACTATTATTTGTTTAGTTCGATGGCATTATGCATCGGCATCAGCAATTAATTTTTGTGTTAAGGTATTAAATCTAATATACAAGAGTACCGCAGATGTGGTTAAGCCTGCTAATAAGCCAATCCAAATTCCTGTACTTTTTAAATCGGTATATAGACATAAATAAAAACTAATTGGGAAACCAACCAACCAATAGGCAATAAAGGTAATTAAAGTTGGAATTTTTACATCTTGAAGTCCCCGTAGCGCCCCAAGAATAACCACTTGTAAACCATCTGAAATTTGAAAAACTGCCGCAACGATAAGTAACTGTGCTGCAATTAAAATCACTTCAGTATTGTCCACCTGATTAGCAACATCATTCACATCTAAATACATGGAAGGCAACCAGTTGTTAAAAATTAAAAAGATGGCTGCAAAAATAATTTCCAATAAAAAAGTGAGTAAGAAAATGGAATATGCAATGCGTCTCAAATCTTTAAAATTGAGTAAACCTTTTTGATTGCCCACACGAATCATCGCCGCTACACCAAGACCCATCCCCACCATAAAGGTCATACTCGACAAGTTCAAAGCAATTTGATTTGCGGCCTGATGATTTTTTCCTAAAACACCACTCAACCATACCGCTGAAGTGAAAATAGCTACTTCAAAAAACATTTGCAATGCAGAAGGAAATCCTAAATTGAAAATCTTTTTTATTACTTTTTTTTCTAAAACTTTAAAGTTAAAGCCTGTAACATAGGGCTGGAATTTCTTTTTATTGCGCATTAAGGCCCATAAATAAAAAACCATAACCACTCTTGAAATTAGCGTACCTATGGCAGCACCCACAATGCCCAATTCAGGAAAACCCCAGTTACCAAATATTAAAACATAGTTTAAAAAAATATTTACCACGTTAGCAATTACTATAGCATACATGGGATATTTTGTCTGTGATAAGCCTTCTGAAAATTGTTTAATGGCCTGAAATATAATTAAAGGTAATAATGAAAACGCTACCAAGTCTAAATAAGGCATAGCTAATTCAACCACTTCAATAGGTTGTTTCATCATGTACATTAAAGGTTTGGCTACTAAAATTAAACCGAAAAGACTTAATCCTAAAATGGTACATAATACCAAGCCGTGTTTAAAAGCACTTTTACCAGCGGCGACATTCCCTGCGGAATCTGCTTCGGCGACTAAGGGGGTTATTGCGGTAGAAAATCCTATGCCTAATGACATGGCGATAAACACAAAACTATTCCCTAATGATACTGCAGCCAATTCAGCTGTGCCCAATTGCCCCACCATGATATTGTCAGCGAACTGCACAAAGGTATGCCCTAACATTCCAAGAATTACTGGAAATGATAAGCTTAAATTGTATTTAAATTCTTTGGTGTATTGTGAAAACAAGGTAAATTTTTTTTGGTGCAAATATAATACGTTCTTATGCGGAAAGAATGACTTTTAAACGATAGTTTTTAAGCCTGAAAATTAGACTTTTTTGGCTTCATTCCAGAAAACATCCATTTCAGCAAGGGTCATATCTTTTAAATCTTTACCTAATTCTTTTGCTTTTTGCTCTAAATATTGAAACCTCGCGATGAATTTTTTATTAGTACGTTCTAAGGCATTTTCTGGATTTATTTTTAAAAATCGGGCATAATTTACTAGGGAAAATAACACATCGCCAAATTCGGCTTCCATAGCATTGGCGTCATTATTTTCTATCTCTACTTTAAATTCTTGTAGTTCTTCCTGCACTTTTTCCCAAACTTGTTCAGGCTTTTCCCAATCAAAGCCTACTCCTACTACTTTGTCCTGAATTCTACTTGCTTTAACCAATGCTGGTAGCCCTTTAGGCACACCTTCTAAAACACTTTTTTTACCTTCTTTTAGTTTTAATTGTTCCCAGTTGCGCTTTACCTCTTCTTCATCTTTAACTTTTACATCACCGTAAATATGTGGATGCCGATGGATTAACTTATCGCAAATTTCATTAGCAACATTGGCGATATCAAAATCATTAGTCTCACTCCCTATTTTAGCATAAAAAACAATATGTAATAAAAGATCTCCCAACTCTTTTTTTACTTCCTGCAAATCATTATCCAAAATAGCATCGCCGAGCTCGTAAGTTTCTTCAATGGTTAAATGACGAAGCGTTTGTATTGTTTGCTTTTGATCCCAAGGGCACTGCATTCGCAACTCATCCATAATATTCAATAAACGATCGAATGCTTTTAATTGGTCTGCTCTTGAATTCATTTTGTCGGGTTTCTGGGTATTGGGTTTTGGGTGTTGGATTTGAAAAAGTTTCAGGTTTAAAGTATTTTTTGTTTTTGTACTTGAGCTTGTTCTGAATTATTAAAACATGAAAATGTTTAAGCAGCAATCTGCGCTAAGCGCTAAACAAAAGAAATTAAACTCATTTGACTTAAATTTTCGATTTCGTATTTATAATTCCATATTTATCTTAATACTTTGTAATTACTACTTATTACGCTGTAATTAGCATTCAAACCTCCAAAGGTTTTAAATATTTTTTATCTGCATAGAATGTCCCAAATGGCAGTAATGAAGCCACAAATAAAATGATAAAACGCTTTAAATTCCATTTTCGTTCTAAACAAAAAAGCACTGCCAAAACAACATAGGCTATAAATAAAAATCCATGTGCATAGCCAATGTAAATATTCGGTTCTGGGATTTTTGCGATATATTTCAAGGGCATCCCAACGCCAAAAAGTAAAAGATAGGATATTCCTTCTAAAATGGCGGTTAATCTAAATATTTTAAGCATAATCAACTTTTTTTTGCAAAAAAAATGCTGTGTTTATGGGCACAGCATTTTTCTTAAACCTATTTTTTATAAATGTATTACCTCATCGTAAGCGGCAGCAACGGCTTCCATAACCGCTTCACTCATGGTCGGGTGCGGATGAATAGTTTTTAAAATTTCGTGACCTGTTGTTTCTAATTTTCTAGCGACTACTGCTTCGGCAATCATATCCGTTACACCGGCACCAATCATGTGGCAGCCTAACCATTCGCCATATTTGGCATCAAAAATAACCTTTACAAATCCGTCTGGCGTTCCACTCGCTTGCGCTTTACCGCTGGCTGAGAACGGGAATTTGCCTACCTTAATATCAAACCCTTTTTCTACGGCTTGCTTTTCGGTTAAACCAACAGAGGCTATTTCAGGACTGCAATAGGTGCATCCCGGAATATTCCCATAATCTAAAGGTTCCACATGCAAGTTTGCTAATTTTTCAACACATAAAATACCTTCAGCAGAAGCTACGTGAGCTAAAGCTGGACCAGGAGTAACATCTCCAATAGCGTAATAACCTGGGATGTTCGTTTGGTAAAAATCGTTTACCAAAATTTTATCTCTATCAACAATAATACCTACCTCTTCTAAGCCTATATTTTCTATATTTGTTTTAATCCCCACGGCAGAAAGTACCATATCGGCTTCTAAAACTTCTTCACCTTTATTTGTTTTTACCGTTACTTTTACCCCTGTACCAGAAGTATCTACTTTAGTAACTTCAGAGGATGTCATTATTTTAATGCCTGTTTTTTTGAAACTACGTTCTAATTGTTTTGAGATATCTTCGTCTTCAATAGGAACAATATTCGGTAAATATTCTACGACAGTAACATCAGTACCCATAGCGTTGTAGAAATATGCAAATTCTATTCCGATAGCACCACTACCTACCACAATTAATTTTTTAGGCTGACTTTCCAAAGTCATTGCTTTTCTGTAGCCTATTATTTTTTTACCGTCTTGTGGCAAGTTCGGCAACTCTCTACTACGAGCTCCTGTTGCAATAATAATATTAGACGCACTATATTCGGTTACTTTTCCTTCGGCATCTGTTACATCAATCTTTTTTCCAGCCTTTAACTTTCCAAAACCATTAATAACTTCAATTTTATTTTTTTTCATCAAAAACTGAACACCTTTACTCATGCCATCAGCAACCCCGCGGCTTCTCTTGACTACGGCATCAAAATCTTTATCTACATTATCCACCTTTAATCCGTAATCACTTGCATGTTGTAGATAGTTGAAAACCTGAGCAGATTTTAGTAATGCTTTAGTCGGAATACAACCCCAATTTAAACAAACTCCACCCAGAGACTCTTTCTCTATAATCGCGGTTTTAAATCCTAATTGAGATGCTCTAATAGCAGTTACGTATCCACCCGGGCCGCTGCCTAAAACAATAATATCAAAATTGCTCATGTATTTATTTTTTTTGATGTTTTATTTGAAGCTGCAAAGTTACAAAACGAAAAGTAATGTTTCAATGTAATAATGTGTAAATCTACCCATGAAATTAATGTAACAATGGTTTTAAAATAACAATTTATATTTTGAAAATTTGAAGATAAGGCGATTTGAAAATAAAAATTATCTAGCTCTTTGCATTTGTAATGATATAGCAATTTTAATTCGGCTGTTTGAGCAGAGCCGAAGCCTAGAAATGATTTTAATGCAACAATTTACAATTTGAAGAAATTCCGACAGGCCGATGTATTGATTTGAAGATAGGGCTTATCTAGTTCTTTACCTTTATAATGATATAACTGTTAACCCCTGGTGGATGAGCGGTATCAAGCCCTGCAAAAAATTGATTTAAAATGTATTAAACTGAAAATTTTATAACATAACCGACTTAGTAATACAAGAATGCATCAATATTTTAACTAGGTAAGGAAGATTAAGTTACCATCTCTAACCACAAACTCACTATTCCTCTATTTCCCATTCTAAAAATTAGAAAACCTACTTATCGAAAGGAATAAAATTAAGTGCTGCCCCGTTTATACAATGTCTTTTACCTGTAGTTGCTTTTGGACCATCGTTAAAAACATGACCTAAATGACCACCGCAGCTGGCGCAATGTTCTTCGGTACGTTCGTAGCCAATTTTGTAGTCCACATCGAAAGCAACGTTCCCTTTAATTTCTCGATCAAAACTAGGCCAACCTGTTCCTGAATCAAACTTGTGTTCACTTTTAAAAAGTTCTGTACCACAAGCAGCGCAGGTATAAACACCTGCTGTTTTATTTTTCAATAAATCGCTCGAAAAGGCTCTTTCGGTACCTTCTTCTCTAAGTACAAAAAATTCCATATCGGTCAACTGCTTCCGCCATTCCTCTTCAGTTTTTACAACCTTAAAATTTTCTTTTTTTTCTTGATTATCATTGATAGCCATTTGGTTTTCTTGCGAAACTCCTTTGCAGCCACTTACTATAATTACCATTCCAAAAAACCAATTTTTAAACATATCTTTTTAGATTTTAAATTTTCTTTTCAACCGAATTTACGGATGTATTTAATTTTAAGGCGTTAAAGAATTTATAAAGTTTGTAAAACCCCGTTTTGACAAGCATGAAATACGCAGACAAAATAAATGGTTTTACTAATCCTGCGGTATAGCGGGATCTGCTAAACA
>JBGSQM010000081.1:0-6947 GCA_041738035.1 Cellulophaga sp. | reverse complement strand
TTTAACCATCGCCCAAAACCCAATTACCTATTTAGTTTTCCCTTAGTACTATTTTTTTGTTTTACACGAACAAAGATTAATTTGTGCCTGCTTTTAGGGTTTTCACGTTGCTCCAGCTCAAAAATATCGATAGATTTAATCAGTGGTGTTAACTTATCAAAACCATAGTTTCTCGAGTCAAAATTAGGTTGTTTCTTTTGTAAAAGACTCCCAACATCACCAAGAAAGGCCCAGCCGTCGTCGTCAGAGACATCGGTAATGGTTGTTTTTATAAGCTGAATGTCTTTTCGCGTAATGTTATCGATACTTTCTTTAGTGTCTTCTTTTTCAGAATCATGTTCAAGATTTTCAGTTTTCGATTTCAGAATTTCTATATAAATAAATTTATCACAGGCAACAATAAACGGATTAGGCGTTTTTTTCTCTCCAATCCCAATGACTTTCATTCCTGCTTCTCGCAGACGCGTGGCAAGTCTGGTAAAATCACTATCGCTAGAAACTAGGCAAAATCCGTTTACTTTCTCTGAATATAAAATATCCATGGCATCAATAATCATTGCCGAATCTGTTGCATTTTTTCCTGTCGTATAACCGTATTGCTGAATTGGGGTAATGGCGTTCTCTAATAAGAGATTTTTCCATTTAGACAAATAAGGTTTCGTCCAATCACCATAAATTCTTTTAATCGTCGGATTACCATATTTAGCAATTTCCTCCATCATTTCTTTTACATAAGCCGATGGAATATTATCACCATCAATGAGTACCGCTAAATTTATGTTTGAATCCATAGTATATGTTGTGCTTTAATAGTTTGTTTTTATTTTTGGAATAACTCGGTATAATACTTATAAAAATAAGGGATGGTTTCAATACCTTTTAAATAATTCCAAATCCCGAAATGCTCGTTAGGCGAGTGGATGGCATCACTATCTAATCCAAAACCCATTAAAATAGTTTTGCTTTGTAATTCTTTTTCGAATAAGGCAACAATGGGGATGCTGCCTCCACTGCGTTGCGGAATTGGTTTTTTGCCAAAGGTGGTTTCATAAGCTTTAGAGGCCGCTTGGTACCCAATGGTGTCAATAGGAGTAACATAACCTTGTCCGCCATGATGTGGTTTTACCGACACTTTTACACCTTCTGGAGCTATACTTTCAAAAAATTTTTTAAACAATTCGGTAATGTCTTTCCATTCTTGGTGGGGTACCAAACGCATGGAAATTTTTGCGTACGCTTTACTAGCAATCACAGTCTTTGCACCTTCACCAGTATAGCCGCCCCAAATTCCGTTTACATCGAGCGTTGGCCGAATAGCGTTTCGTTCGTTGGTTGTATAGCCTTTTTCACCATAAACAGCGTCAATATCCAAAGCATTTTTATAGTTTTCTAAGTTGAAAGGTGCTTTTGCCATTTCGGCCCGTTCTTCTTTTGATAATTCTTCTACCTTGTCATAAAAACCAGGAATGGTAATACGATTATTTTCATCGTGAAGACTGGCAATCATTTTTGATAAAATATTGATGGGATTTGCTACCGCGCCGCCATATAAACCAGAATGCAAATCGCGGTTTGGCCCCATAACTTCAACTTCTACATAACTTAATCCACGAAGTCCTGTAGTAATTGACGGCACATTATTGGCAATCATTCCTGTATCCGAAATTAAAATAATATCATTTACTAACTTTTCTTTGTTGTTCGCAACGAAAATAGCTAGGTTATTACTCCCAACTTCCTCTTCGCCTTCAATCATAAATTTTACATTACATGGCAGTTGGTTGGTTTTTACCATAAACTCCAATGCCTTAACGTGCATGTACATTTGCCCTTTATCATCGCAAGCACCACGGGCAAAAATGGCGCCGTCGGGGTGCTTATCTGTTTTTTTTATTACGGGTTCAAATGGCGGGGAAGTCCATAAATTAATAGGATCTGCAGGTTGCACATCATAATGTCCGTAAACCAGTACGGTTGGTAAAGTAGGATTAATCATTTTTTCGCCGTAAACAATAGGGTAGCCATCTGTTTCGCAAATTTCAACAGTATCGCAACCGGCTGCTAACAAAGCTTTTTCAACCGCTTCGGCGGTGTCTAAAACATCTTGAGTAAATGCAGGGTCTGCGCTAACTGAGGGTATTTTTAAAAGTTCAATTAATTCGGATATAAACCTATTTTTGTGTTCTGAAACGTAATTTTGAATGGTGTTCATAGTATATTTTATGCTAGGTAAAATTACAAAAAAGAAGTTTTTTAAAGGAAGTATTTCTAAATTGATTTTTTGCGCTATATTTGCACTCCTTTAGCGAAATAAAATTAATTTTTTAAATCTAAAAAAGGGCAATTGCTGCAGGCGTGATGGAATTGGTAGACATGCCAGACTTAGGATCTGGTGCCGCGAGGTGTGAGAGTTCGAGTCTCTCCGCCTGTACAAAGAGCTTCTCATTATTGAGGAGCTTTTTTTTGTTGCTATAAATTTCAATAAAAAAATAATTGATGCTGTGAAGTGTGAGCGTTCGAGTCTTGTAGTTCATCCTGAGCTTTGCCGAAGGACCTGTACAAAGAGCTTCTCATTATTGAGGAGCTTTTTTTTTTGCTATAAATTTCAATAAAAAATAATTGATGCTGTGAAGTGTGAGCGTTCGATTCTTGTAGTTCATCCTGAGCTGCGTCGAAGGACCTGTACAAAGAGCTTCTCATTATTGAGGAGCTTTTTTTTGTTGAGAAATTCAATAAAAAATAATTGATGCTGTGAAGTGTGAGCGTTCGATTCCTAGAGTTTAACTAGGACTTAGTAAAAAGACCCGTACACTTGGACCGCAATCTGACGCAGGCTCAATGGAAGCTTCTCAGTACCAAGGAGCTTTTTCTTCCGACTAAATTCAAGCTCAAACCATAAAACAGAATGCCCTAGCAGAGCCAAAGTAACAAGGTAATAGGGGAAAATCATAGCCTCTTAATAAAATCTAAAATATGCTTTGTCTAATTTTTGTTTAGCTATAATTTAAAAAAGACGAACAAATTAACAAATTATTAACCAAAACAGATTAAACCAAATCATTATTTCATTGTCAAAATGCTTTAAAAATATCTTTTTCAGTTATAAAATTCTTGGAATTTAATTTAATCGAAATTAGAAACTCTGGTTTCATAAATAATTGAAGAAGAAAAGAAAAATTCTATGAGAAAATTTTTATCGCTTACCTTAATTTTAGTTTGTTTAAATATTTACAGTCAAACTCCCGGAAATGAAAACATTAAAACCGTCACCATTACGGGTAAAGTTTTAGAAGAGTCTTCCAATATTCCTTTGGAATATGCTACGCTTGTACTTCAGAGTATAGATAATCCTTCTGTTGTGAATGGCGGAATTACCGACGCGAAAGGGAATTTCACGGTTGAAGTACCTTCTGGAAAATATAATGCAACCGTTGAATACATTGGTTATAAAAACTACATTATAAAACAAAAGGATTTTAATGAATCTGTTAATTTGGGTACTATTTATCTTATCGAAGATGCGGCTCAGTTAGAAGGCGTAGAGGTAGTCGCCGAGAAAACTTCTGTTGAGGTACGCTTAGATAAAAAAATATACAATGTAGGGAAAGACCTTACCAATAGCGGCGCAACTATTAGCGATGCCTTGGCGAATATACCATCTGTTACCGTTGATGTTGATGGTGCTATAGCGCTCCGAGGCAACGGCAATGTGCGGATTCTTATCAACGGCAGGCCTTCGGCTTTGGCCGGTTTTGGTTCTACAGATGCCCTGCGTCAACTACCGGCTGACGCTATTGAAAAGGTAGAGGTAATTACGAGTCCATCTGCGCGCTACGATGCAGAAGGTACGGCGGGGATTTTAAACATCGTCTTAAAAAAAGAAAAAACTCGTGGTTTTAACGGGACAATTAACAGTACTTTAGGCTCTCCAAATGCAGCGTCTATTACTTCTAACCTTAATTTAAGAAGAGAAAAATATAATATTTTTAACACAATAGGTTATACCTTTCGGGAACCACCGGGGAATGGTTTTTTCGACAATACGTTTGTTGACGGTACTTTTGATAGAATTTTGGAAGATAGGGATATAGCCAGGTCAAATAGTGGTTTTAATTTAAATTTAGGGATCGAATATTTTTTATCAGAAACATCTTCCATAACGGCTAGTGGCTTTGGGAGAACAAACAAAGGTGAAGATATTACCGAAAACAATACCATTCGTTTTATTGGCACTAATATTGATAGCAGAACTTTACGTGTGGAAGATGAGCAAGAAGACGAAACAAGTGCTCAGTTTTCACTGAATTATAACAATAGTTTCAATGCAGAAGGGCATCAACTAACTGCTGATTTGCAATATTCTTATAGTAAAGGTGAAATGCCAATATCAATTTTTGAAAATAATACTTTTCCAAATGCAGAGATTGTGGCTAGTGAAAATATATTGCAAATAGACTTACAAAACGAATTTTTGGTGCAGGTAGATTATGTGTTGCCTATGGGTGAAGCGCAATTTGAAGCGGGGTATAGGGGAAATTGGGAAGAAACAGATACAGATTTCAGTTTAGAAGAACTAAATCTTGGCACAGGGCTTTTTGTTCCAAATTTAGGCCTGACTAACCGCTTTTTATTTAATCAGAACGTTAATGCACTCTATACGCAGTATGGCAATAAGTTTGGTGAGTTTTCATTTTTATTGGGTTTGCGTTTAGAAAATACCCAATTAAAAGGTTTGGTCAGTGGGGTAGATTTAGAAACTTTACAGGAGGCGATAGGGGAAGGTATAGATCTTGATTTTAACAAAAATTATTTAGGGCTTTTCCCAACAATTAACTTCATTTATGAGCTTGCCGAAAATGAGAATATTACCCTCGGATACAATCGCCGTATTAATCGACCACGTGGACGCTTCATAAATCCTTTTCCATCAAGGTCAAGCAGAACTAACGTATTTCAAGGAAATCCAGATTTAGATCCTGCCTTTGCTAATGCTTATGATTTAGGGTATTTAAAAAGATGGGAAAAACTTACTTTAACCTCGTCCATTTATTTTCAAAAAGAAAGAAATTCGTTTGAAAGAATTCAAGAAGAAACGGGGCAAGTAACTACAGATGGTATTGTGATTATTCGTTCTATCCCAATAAATCTCTCTACCAACGAACGCATTGGTGCAGAGTTAGGATTGTTGTATAATCCAGAAAAATGGCTGCGTTTAAATGGCAGTTTTAATTTCTTCCAGTTCAATTCAGACGGCGTTTTTAATGGTACTAATTTCGGTGCAAAAAATACCAGTTGGTTTTCAAGGTTTAGTTCAAAAGTAACTTTGCCGGGAAAAATAGATTGGCAAACTAATGCTAATTATTCTGGCCCCACAGAAAATGCACAAACTAGAAACCAAGGAATTTTTTCTATGGATTTAGCCTTTAGCAAAGATATTTTAAAGGATAAAGGCACGCTTGCTTTAGGTGTCAGCGATTTATTGAATTCTAGAAAAAGAATAGCGCTTACACAAACTCCATTCTTTACCTCTGAAAGTGGATTTTAATGGCGTGAACGCCAAATTACCCTCTCTTTTATCTATAGAATTAACCAAAATAAAAAAGCAGAAAAAGGAGGCAACAGAGATCAGGAATTTGATGATGGCGGTTTCGGCGCTTAAATAGGAAGGGTAATTAAGCTTTCCCTTAGAACTAATTTGGTTAAAAATAACTAAGTTTAAAATAGGAAGTATTTAATCCGAAAGGAGAGTAAAATCTTAAAAAAATGTCAACTTATAATATTATTATTCCACCAAATCAGTCTTATCTCCGCTTCATCACCAAACTATCTGCGGGATAAGTGTTTTTTAAATAAGTCATTTGGCTTTTGGCCCAATCCATGATTAAATTTCTCTGTTCATCTGTTAAATTTGCTTCGGGATGAAGGCCAAGATAGGTGTAATCATCTAAAGGCATTTCTTTTTGCTTCACCATATCCATAGTTTCTTCTAATTTATGGTTTTGTACAGCAAGGGATTTTTTGGTAAATTCAGAAAAATTTAAATGTTTTTTTCCATCTACAACATGGTCATTAAGCCACCACGCAATGGGTTGCACATTGGCATACCAAGGATAGATTGTTTTGTTTGAGTGGCAATCATTACAGGCGACTTTTAAAATGTTGTTTACCTCTTTAGGAATTTCATATTTTGTAGCAATATCATATGTCAAATCATTTGAAACATTTTTTTTAGGACGGATGAATTGTATGACAATAAAGACTATTAAGAATACTAGTAATAATTTTTTCAGCATGATGTTTTGTTTAAATATGATTAAAGGTATAAAACTATAAGGCTTAGTGGACTAATTTGAGTCCGTTATTTTGATGCCCTAGGATATGATGTGTGAGCTATGTTTCGTAAAAACTTCTAAGTTTTGGAGGGTTTTAAACTAGAGGTTTATATCAAGAACAATAATATCATAATCGTATAAATTTATTTTAGAATGTGCTTCATTATAGTTTGATGCTACTTCACAGATATTGCCATCTTTTTCAAGATAAATTAACATAGATTGTTGTAAATCTATTTCATCCTCTACGATTAAAACTTTCATAAAATATGACTTTATAATTCAAAGGTATCCTTTGAATCTAAATGAAATCTAAAGTAATACTATTTGCCATTTGAAATGACTGTAATAAAATGCGTCTTTTCCCTTACTATTTTAATTTAAAAAAAACCGTAGTTAAGGCTATGCTTTGTTTTTTGAATATCATATCAAAAAAATCCATCATTTTCTTCTACAGTAATTTCAAACAATAACTGGCTCAATACAAAAAGTTGTGGAGTAATTATAAATGACTGAACTTTGAATCTAAAAAGATTCTATGTTTTCAGATTCCTTATTAGCTATCTCGAAATTATTACTTCCAGAAGTTCTTGTTGACTTTTTTAATCTTACCAA
>JBGSQM010000196.1:0-14314 GCA_041738035.1 Cellulophaga sp. | reverse complement strand
AAACAATTTGACTTTACTAACATTGGTTATTTGGATTTGGTTTAGCAGTTATATAAAGTATTAAAAATTCTGTAGAATAAATTATTGCGATAAATACGAAGTGTCGTATTCAAGACAATTTTTTAATTGTAATAGATTTAACTTTGTTTAAAATTAAAAACACATGAAAACATATTACAATCCTGAAGATCTTAAAAGATTTGGCAATATTTCAGAGTTTGAACCAACCTTAGCAAAAAAATTCTTCGATTATTACGGTGAAGTTTTTAAAGAAGGGGCTTTAACAGCAAGGGAAAAATCGCTAATTGCTCTAGCTGTATCACATGCTGTTCAATGCCCTTATTGCATTGATGCTTACACACAAGACACGATGGAAAAAGGATGTGATGAAAAACAACTTATGGAGGCTATTCATGTTGCTGCTGCAATTAAAGGTGGTGCCACATTGGTTCACGGGGTTCAGATGATGAATAAATATAAAGAACTATCAATGTAATGAGTACAAAATCGTTGCAAGCACAAAAGCATAATTTATCAACTCCTGAAAATCAGATTAATTTTTTAGAGGGTTCAACATTGACTTTGTTTTCAGATAAACTGAAACAACAAAACTTGTTTCCATTAACTACCAATAAATTAGAGGTATTTCAAATTAATGTTGGCAAAATGTGTAATCAGGTTTGCAAACACTGCCATGTTGATGCAGGTCCTGATAGAAAGGAAATAATGACAAGGGATACCATGCAGTTGTGTTTGGATTCCATTGATAAATCTGGGGCACATACTGTAGACTTAACCGGTGGAGCTCCAGAAATGAACCCCCATTTTAGATGGTTTGTTGAAGAACTAACAAAATCGAACAAAAACATTATTGTTCGCTGTAATCTTACCATAATATTAGCTAATAAACAATACCATGATCTACCGGTATTTTTTAAAAAGCATAAAATTGAAGTGGTTTCTTCACTACCTTATTTCACTGCATCAAAAACAGATTCGCAAAGGGGCGATGGTGTATTTGAAAAATCTATACAAGCTTTAAAAATGTTGAATGAAGTTGGTTATGGTTTAGAAGGATCTGATTTAAAACTAAACTTAGTATATAATCCTTCTGGAGCGTTTCTTCCTGCCGATCAAATGGCGCTTGAAACTGAATTTAAAGAAAAATTAAAAAGCCTGTATAACATAAGTTTCAATAGTCTTTATGCCATTACCAATTTGCCAATTAGCAGGTTTTTGGAGTATTTGGTAAGAAGTGAAAATTATGACAACTACATGGAAAAACTAGTAAATGCCTATAACCCAATTGCTGCAGAAAATGTAATGTGCAGGAATACCCTTTCTGTAAGCTGGGATGGATTTATTTACGATTGCGATTTTAATCAAATGCTTGATATGAAAATTGATACTGGATATAAATTTCAGCATTTATCAAATTTTGACGTTGACTCAATAAGTAAAAGAAACATTAAAATAAATCAGCATTGCTATGGCTGTACCGCTGGTGCAGGTTCTAGTTGTGGTGGAAATACTGTTTAACTATTATGAATGAAAACTTATTAATGATATTTATTAAAAATCCAATACGTGGTAAAGTAAAAACAAGACTTGCAAGTACAATAGGAGATGAAAAAGCTTTGAAAGTATATAATAAGCTTTTGGAGCATACCCATAAAATAGTGAGTAGAGTTAAGGTTGATAAGGCTGTTTTTTACTCTGACTATATTAGTGAGGACGATTTTTGGAAAAAATTGGAGTTTCAAAAATTGTTACAAAAGGGAGAAAATTTAGGTGATAAAATGTCAAACGCTTTTATAACGACCTTTAACATGGGGTATAAAAGAGTTGTTATAATAGGTAGCGATTGTTTTGAAATAGATGAAGATATACTAACTGATGCCTTTAGAATATTGGAAGAAACCGAAATTGTTTTGGGACCAGCAAAAGATGGCGGTTATTATTTATTAGGTATGCAAAAACACCACAAACAATTCTTTGAAAATAAAACATGGAGTGCTGAAAATGTTTTATTAGATACTTTACTTGACATTTCTAATTTGAAACTCACCTTTAAACTTTTGCCTACATTATCTGATATTGATGAAGAAAAGGATTTAATAAATTATCCAAAAATATTAGAGCAATGAAAATAAGTATAGTTATACCTTGTAGCAAAAGGGACGGGTATGTAAATAAAATTATTGATTTTATATTGTAAAATTCTAAGCCTAAAAATATTGAAGAGGCTGGAAAGGGCTATAAAATATTATCGAAATTATTTATAGAATTGATTGCAAAGCTGAATTTGTCGTGAATAAGACATTTTTCTATTTAAGAAACCAGTAAACTTGTAACTAAAATTATTATAATGTGGAAAATAATAACTACGCTGCTAATTGTTATAGGATTAAACTCATTAGCAAAAACTACAGCACCTTTGCACGATTTGTGGAATTCGCTCTTGAAAAAGAATGTCTCAACATCCGGAAAGGTAAATTATAAAGGGTTTATAACTGATTCAGTAAAATTAAATACCTACCTAAAACTACTTTCTTTGCACAAACCTGACGAAAAGTCATGGGCTGCAAATGAACAAAAGACCTTTTGGATTAATGCTTATAATGCTTTTACTGTTAAACTTATTATTGATAATTATCCTGTAAAGAGTATTAATGATATAGTTGTAAAAAGGGGAGTAACTGCCAATGTTTCTCCATGGGATATTAAATTTATTAAGATTGAAAATGAAAGTTATTCGTTAAACACCATAGAACATGAAAAATTAAGAAAAGCATTTGGCGATCCTCGTTTTCATTTTGTATTGGTTTGTGCTGCAAAATCCTGCCCAATTTTATTAAATGAGGCCTACACTGCAGACAAATTGGAAATACAATTAGAAACCCAAACTAAACTTTTTTTGAATGATAAAATAAAAAATATGGTGAGCCCAAATAGCCTTAAACTATCTAAGCTATTTGAATGGTATGCTTCTGATTTTAAGACTGAAAAAACTACTTTAATTGATTTTTTAAATAAGTATTCAAAAACAAAAATTAATCCCAAAGTAAGTATTTCATATATAGAATACAGTTGGGATTTGAATGAATAAATGTTTGGATGTGACCTTATCACTTTAGAAAAAATGAATAGGCTTAGTAAAAATTGTAACAATTCAAAAACCATTGTCATTATTGGCAATGGCGTTTCGGGTATTACTTGCGCCAGAAATATCAGAAAGGGAAGCAATGCATCCATCACAGTAATATCTGCTGAAACAGATCATCATTTTTCTCGAACAGCCTTGATGTACATTTATATGGGTCACATGCGGTATGAAGATACCAAACCTTACGAAGACGGCTTTTGGAAGAAAAATAAAATTAGTTTATTAAATAGATTCGTAACAAGAATTGATGCTGTTCAAAAGCAACTGTGGTTTTCTACTGGTGAATATTTAAGTTATGACATTTTAATTTTGGCACTAGGTTCTAAGCCAAACAAATTTGGATGGCCTGGACAAGATTTACATGGTGTGCAAGGTTTGTATAGCTACCAAGACCTACAATTAATGGAACAAAACACCAAGCAAATAAAACATGCGGTAGTTGTTGGTGGTGGGCTAATTGGTGTTGAAATGGTTGAAATGCTTAAATCAAGAAAAATTAGAGTAACATTTTTGGTTAGAGAAAAAAGTTTTTGGGATATTGTTTTGCCAGATGAAGAAGCTAAGCTTATTGAAAGGCATATTAAAGAACATCATGTTGACTTAAGACTTGAAACAGAATTAAAAGAAATAATTTCGGATGAAAATGACAAAGCAAAAGCAATTATTACATCTAAAGGCGATATCATTCCTTGCGAGTTTGTTGGATTAACTGTTGGTGTTAGCCCTAAGATTGATTTTATGAAAGACGCTGGAATTAATACGGATAGAGGTATTTTAGTGGATGAATACTTTGAAACCAACATAAAAGATATTTATGCCATTGGAGATTGCGCCCAATTTTTGAAACCACCGATTGGCCGAAGACCAATAGAGCAAGTATGGTATACTGGCCGAATGCATGGAGAAACGCTGGCCCATGCCATTGTAACTTGTGAAAAAGTAGCGTATAATCCGAGCCATTGGTTTAATTCGGCAAAATTCTTTGATATTGAATATCAAACTTATGGCAATGTTCCATCTAAGTTAACGAAAAATTTAGATTCATTTTATTGGGAGCACCCAACAGAAAAAATATGCTTAAGGTTGGTTTTTGAAAAGGAAACTAAAAAGTTTATTGGTTTGAATGTTTTTGGAATTCGTATGCGACACGTTGTGGTTGATAAATGGCTTACAGAAGAACGTACTATTACATACATAGTAAATAATTTAAGTGAAGCCAATTTTGATCCAGAATTTTTTACAAAATATGATAAGGTGATCTTGAATGCTTACACACAGAGTAATCTAATAAATAATTAGTTTTAAAATGAAAAACGAATCTATATCAATTTCAAACCCAGATGAAGGTAAATTAAATATACCTGAAAAAGTATCTGTAGGCTTAATATCCATAGGGTTATTGATATTATTACTGGCTTTTTTAAATATAAAACTAAACAACACTATTTTTCTGAGCATATCTTTAAGCTCACTATTAATTGGAACAGTTGTTTTTGCACGCCAAAAATATTTAAACGATTTGCCGGGTATAAAAAACAATGGGGTTTGGTTTAATTCATTAAGTTCAAGAGGCGTTGTTGGATATGTTATTGGAATTATATTAACCGGATTTTATGTGCTTATTTATTGGTTTCCTTCCTTATTAGGTTATGGTGAAAATGGAAATGCTAACTCGGGTTTAGTAGCTTTGTTTGACCCCTTAAGTATGTTTTTAAACGGTAAAATAGCAAGCCAATGGTTTGTTTACGGAACCTTGTATACATTGTGCATAATAGGGCTAGGGTATAAGTTCATTTTAAAATACCGCCACAATCGTTACCAAGTTATCAGAACCCTAGTTGTGATGATTTCTCAATTCTTTTTAGCTTATTTTATTCCTGAAATTTTAGAAGGGTTAAATAGTGAGCAAGCTTACTTTGCTAAAGACGTTAAAAATATGTGGCCATTGAACTATTATTTTTTTGATAGCTGGCATGTAGATAATATGAGAAATGGAGGCAACATGGGTATGATTTATTTGGTGTGGGGCATCCTGTTGTTTATGGTGGTTACGCCCATCATTACCTATTTTGTAGGTAAGCGTTGGTACTGTTCTTTTGTTTGTGGCTGTGGTGGCTTGGCTGAAACTGCAGGTGATTCATTCCGACATTTGTCTTCAAAAAAAGTTTCTGCCTGGAAGTTTGAGCGTTACATGATACATGGAGTTTTGGTTTTTGTATGTATTATGACGGGGGCTGTTTTGTACAACTATTTCACCAATACCAATACCATTTTTGGATTGAATACCTATACCTGGCTCAGACAACCTTATGGGTTTTTAATAGGAGCTGCATTTTCTGGTGTAATTGGCGTTGGTTTTTACCCCATGTTAGGTTCACGAGTATGGTGCCGATTTGGATGTCCATTGGCGGCATACATCGGAATTTTTCAACGTTTCAAATCAAGATTTAGAATTACAACCAATGGTGGTCAATGTATTTCTTGTGGCAATTGTTCCAATTCTTGCGAAATGGGAATTGATGTACGTGCCTATGCTCAAAAGGGAGAAAATATAGTTCGTTCAAGTTGTGTGGGTTGCGGTATCTGTTCTGCTGTTTGTCCGCGTGGAGTATTAAAATTGGAGAACGGAACAGAAGAAAACAGAATTAATAGCAATCCAATTAAAATAGGCAATAATAGTATAAAACTCGAATTATAAAATGACTAAAATTTTAATGTTACTGGTGCTTATTTTTTATACAATAGCATTATTTTTTATTTTTATATACAGCCTCACACAAGCAACTTTGATTTGGCGATACGTAAAGAACAAGAAAAAAATCAACAGCAATGAAAAAGACTCAACTTACTTTCCTCTTATAACAGTTCAATTACCTATTTATAACGAATTATATGTAGTGGAAAGGTTAATCGATAACATTTGTAGTATGAATTATTCTAAAGATAAACTTCAAATTCAGGTATTAGATGATTCAACAGATGAAACAGTGGAAATTGTAAAGTTAAAAGTGAAGGAATGGAGAGGAAAAGGTGTGAATATTGAACATGTTCATAGAATAAATAGGATAGGATACAAGGCAGGAGCTTTAGAAGCAGGACTTGAATTGGCTACGGGAGAATATATTGCAATATTTGATTCTGATTTTCTTCCAAGTGCAGATTTTCTTTTACAAACTGTTCCATATTTCACTAATCCAAAGGTTGGAATGGTGCAAACCAAATGGGAACACTTAAATAGAAATTATTGCTTGCTCACAAAACTACAAGCATTTGGCCTAGACGCCCACTTTACAGTGGAACAGGTGGGAAGGAATTATAACGACGGATTTATTAATTTTAATGGCACAGCAGGTATTTGGCGTAAGTTGTGTATTGTTGATTCGGGTAATTGGCAGCCAGATACCTTAACCGAAGATTTAGATTTAAGTTATAGAGCTCAATTGCGAGATTGGAAATTTATTTATTTGGAAGATGTAGAATCACCTGCTGAGTTGCCCCCTGTGATGAGTGCTCTAAAAACACAGCAATACCGCTGGACAAAAGGTGGTGCAGAAACTGCAAGAAAGCATTTATGGAGTGTTTTAAACTGTAATAAACTGCTAGCAAATAAATGGCATGGTGTTATGCATTTGCTTAATAGTGCTATATTTTTAAGTATTTTGCTCTGTGCTATTTTGAGCGTGCCATTATTGTATATAAAAATTGCTTTTCCAGAATTCAAAAATGTATTTCTTATAGCTTCTTTATTTATTGTAAGCTTCTTTATATTATGTATGATGTATTATGTTTCATCAGCTAGGCGATACAAGAATAAAATTTCGGCAGTTTTGAATCTGTTGGTTACTTTTCCATTATTTTTATCGGTTTCTATGGGACTTTCCTTACATAATGGCATAGCCGTTCTTGAGGGCTATTTAGGTAGAAAGACACCATTTATAAGAACGCCAAAATTTAATTTAACTAATAAAAATGGTGAATGGATTGGCAACAAATATTTAAAAACAAAGCTTAATTGGGTAAATGTATTTGAGTTACTGCTTGCTTTTTACTTTGCATTTGGTGTGATTAAGGGGTTACAGTTAAACGATTATGGCTTATTGCCTTTTCACATTATGTTATCTGTAGGATTTTTAATAGTATTTTATTATTCAGTTAAACAAAGCTTTTCTACTCATTAAAACTAAAGCATTATTATGGAATCGTATCTTCAAACAACAATATAAATTTTTTTAGTTGCTAACAAAATTAAAAAATAGATGTAAATACATTTTGTTGAAGCAAAGCAAAACCTTGTGTGATATAAACAAAATATCTTATTTAATTAAATAACTTTAAAGGAAAGAAAACAAAAATATTAATGCACAAATGAAAGGTCAACTCTTATTTATATATAATGCTAAAAGTAATATAGTGAATAAGACATTTGATTTTATGCATAAAATAATTTCGCCTAAAACATATAATTGTAGTTTGTGTTTATTAACTTATGATAAGTTTGCTGAACGCAAAGAATGGACAGATTTTAGAAATTCGCTAAACATTGAATTGAAATTTTTATATTCAAATAACTTTGAGAATGAATTTTCAGAAGAAATAACTGATTATCCTGTGGTGTATTTAAAATCAAATAACGAACTAATAAAACTGATAAACACCAATGAACTAAATTCAATAAAAAACCTACAAGAATTGATTAAACTGGTTACTGATAAACTGAAAGTTTAACTCATTAAAATATATAAACATGAAATTTAAATTAGTAAATCTTTTATTTCTACTATTAATAAGCAACTTAGCATTTGGGCAGTATGTTCAAAGCAAATCTTACGATGCTATGCTCAAAACTTTGCTTGCACACAATGTAAAAGAGATCAGTGCAAAGGAAGCAAGAATTGATAGTTCTGCCATTTTCTTAGATACCCGTGAAAAAAGAGAGTTTGAGGTAAGCCACATAAAAAATGCTAGATGGGTTGGATATGAAGATTTTAATATGAAAAGATTAAAAGGAATACTTAAAAATCAAAAAATTGTAATTTATTGTTCAGTAGGTTATAGAAGCGAAAAAATAACTGAAAAACTGCAAAAAGCTGGCTATACCAATGTTTCAAACCTTGTGGGAGGAGTATTTGAATGGAAAAATTCCGGTTATCCTGTTGTAAATAATACTGGTAAAGAAACAGAGCAGGTACATGCCTATGATAAAGTTTGGGGAATTTGGTTGAATAAAGGAGAAAAGGTATATTACTAAGAGAATGGGAATTTTTGAAACGATTATCAATTCCTATGTAGGGTATTTCAATTACCTAGTAAGTGAAATTTTGCATCCATCGTGGCACAATTATTTTTATTGGCTTTTGGGTTTGTCTATGGCCGTTTGGATGCTTGAGTTAATTTTTCCTTGGCGAAAAAATCAGGCGGCCTTTAGAACGGATTTTTGGTTAGATGGTTTCTATATGTTCTTCAATTTTTTCTTGTTCTCGTTAATTGGATATAATGCCATTTCAAACATAGCTGTTGATGCATTTAATAACTTGCTGACATCAATTGGTATAACAAATTTAGCAGCCATTAATTTGGCTGAATTACCTGTATGGAGTCAATTTCTTTTCATGTTTGTTATAGCTGATTTTATCCAGTGGAACATTCATCGCTTGCTGCATATAAATAAATATTTATGGGAATTTCATAAGGTGCATCATTCTGTTCAAGAAATGGGCTTTGCTGCTCATTTGCGTTTTCATTGGATGGAAACAGTGATTTATAAAACCATTCAATACATTCCGCTAGCCATGCTTGGTTTTGGAATACAAGATTTTTTTATTATACACATTATTGCAGTTGCAATTGGCCATATAAATCATGCCAATTTAAGAATTACTTACGGTCCATTAAAGTACATTCTAAACAATCCAGTGATGCATCTTTGGCATCATGCCAGAAACATACCAAAAGGCAAGTATGGTGTGAATTACGGATTGAGTTTAAGTATTTGGGATTACCTTTTTAAAACAGCCTATATTCCAAACGATAATGCTAGTGAACCTTTAGGTTTTGAGGATGTAGAAAAATTTCCAAAAACATTCCTCAAGCAAGAATTGTATCCTTTTAAAAAGTAATTTTACTTTTTATTGCTAGAAACACCAGGCTGGATTGGTCTAATTTATTGTTCTATTTGTTATTATTAAACGTTTTTATAGTGTTTTATCCATTTGAAATTTAATATTATAAGTGCATAAACCTTATGCCAAAGTTATAAGTAGCACCAGCACCTTGGTCTCTGCCCATAGTAAATTTTGTATAGGATGTTTCAATTTCTAGTTTTCCTTTTATGATTTGGTACTTTGCTCCAAACCCTTCTTGCCTAAACCAAGAGGCTATCCCATTTTGCCCGTAATTAGGCCAGAACCCTTGCTGCATATACAGCGTAATTCGATTGGTAGGAAAGTAACTGACAAAAATATCAAGTGGTGAACTTACACTTGTTCTATTTGTATTTGCAATTGGAGCTTTCTTTATATACACCCATGGAGATAATGAAAAAAAGAGTTGAATTTTTTTTCCGATAGCTTGATCATAAAATAGTTGAGTTATTGAAATATAACTGTCTTGGCTTAAAAATGGCTTTCCATTAGATACTCCTTCTTGGTCTTTGGCTATTGGAATTAAAAATGTACTTTGAATTGATAAATGACTTAGTTTCTTAAAAGGTTGAAATTTTAACTTAGGTCCAATACTAGAGAGTGCTGATCGGGAATTAGGGTTATTTTTAAATGATAGTGTTGAAAATGGCGAACTACTTGTTTCATCAATTCGCACAGATTTTATCCAGAAATCTAGTCCAACATTAAAACGAGAATTTACTCCAAATGAAACTTGGTTAATGGATGAAAAATAACTTGCACGGTTATTAAATTTTAATTTGTTTCCTTCTTTATCATAACCTTCTGTTTGGCTGTACAAATTATTAAAGTGCTTATATTCCCATTGTCCGTTAGTATAAAGCACTGAGGGCGTAATTTCTTGTGTGCTACTTCTCTTTTTAACTTCTGGTTCAGATGGGTCATAAGGAGCAGTATTTCCTTTATTTATACTCGATTTAATGTCATTAATCTTCCAATTATAGGGGTAATAATCAATTGATGAATTTTCATCCAACGTAATAGTTCTATACTTATTTATAAACTGAATAACACTTTTATTGTCTTTTAAAAAATCTTCATTGTACCATTTAAATATTTCAGATAGAAGTACGGTTTTTCCATTTATCGTTATAAACTCCTCATTATTTAATGCAAGTTTTGTTTGTTGATTCATTTGTTCGTTAAGCTTAACAGCTTCATAAGCGAAGTTGGTTATGGGTGGGCAACCCAAAGCGCCACAAACCAATACAAAATGCACTCGTGGGTCGTTATATTCCTTTCTAATGAAATTGTTTTCAAGATCATTTAAACTTATTTGAATACCGGAATACATTAAAATCTTTTTATCATAAAAACCTGAAATTTCTTGAGGTGAAGAAACGGGATAATTATCGGCTAATATTTTTATTGTACCCAAATTATAATAATTAATAAGCATTGCCTTCTTTTGGTCTTTATCATTAAATTTGGATTGTTGATATAGTTTGATTAGCTCATTTAATTCTCTAATGTTGCTCTTTACAAGAGAATAATCAACTAAACCAGAATTTACATAATTTTTAAAAAACTCATTGGTTTTGAAAGTTAAACTATCAATTGACTGTGCAGATATTTTGCCAATTGAAATTAGAAATGCTATTAAAATAATTATCTTCGATTTTAACATGTATTTATTTATTTTTTTTCAAAAATAGTGTTTGTATATTTTAGTAAATGTCGGGAATAAGACAAACATAAAGGTTGTTGCAGCTTATATTTGTAGAATGCTTAGATTGTGGTTTTCTTGTACTTATTTACTTTGCTTATTTGTTGCTTGTTCCAATAGTAAAAAGGAAAATAACAGTACATTTTTATCAAGCAAAGCAAAACCGATTAACAGTTTTGTACCCGAATATTTAGCGGCTATACCTCAAATTAACCTTTTATTTAAAGAGTATCACGAGTATAAATTTGAAGATTTTGTTGTTAATGGCTCGGTTGATTCAGCAAATTTAAAGCAAGGATATTGGAAAATTCAAAATGTTAAAAGCAATATGACATACCAAGGACCATATTCTAATGATTTGCCTGATGGTTGGTGGCAGGTTTTATCTGATAATACATTAATTTGCGCTGGAAATTATGAGCAAAATAAAAAACAAGGATATTGGGGCTATTTACAACTGGGTCAAAAAAAGACTTCAAAATATGTGAATTACAAAAATGATAAGCTTTCTGGTTTGGCTAGAGAATTTACCTTAGACAGTATTTTAATTTCTTGTGGCGATTATAAGAATGGGTTGAAGAATGGTTATTGGAAATTTTATTCGAATAGTGGTGCATTAAAGGAACAAGGTGATTACTATGACGATTATAAAAGTGGATGGTGGCAAAGTTATGATGATAATGGAAAAATTAATAAAGAAGCTAGCTATTCTAGAGATAAAATTGCAGGATATGTAATAAAATATAAAAATGGAATTATTTTAGAAGAGGGACAACAATTTAATGGAAAAAATTGGGGAGTTTGGAAGTATTATGACTCAAATGGTAACCTTTTAAAAATTATAGAATTCGATGATTATTAAGCAAAACATTGTTGTTATAATTCCAGCTTTCAATGAAGAAAATTCAGTTGGAAAAGTAATAAGAGACATCTCTAAGAAAATAGTTAATGAGATTATTGTTGTAAATAATAATTCCAATGATTTAACAAGCGTAAATGCATTTCAAGCTGGGGCTACCGTTTTAAATGAACCAAATAAAGGTTATGGAAACGCCTGTTTAAAAGGGCTTGCGTATATTAAAGAGCTTAAGAACAAACCTGATATAGTTGTTTTTATTGATGCCGATTATTCAGATTTCCCTGAGGAAATAGAACAATTAATTGCCCCAATATTAAACGAGGATTATGATATGGTTATTGGTTCTAGGGCATTAGGAAAGAGAGAAAGAGGTTCTATGACTCCACAACAGATTTTTGGTAATTGGTTAGCAATAAAGTTATTAAAATTACTATATAAGGTTAATTATACCGACTTAGGCCCATTTAGGGCTATTAAGTATGAAAAGCTTCTTGAAATAGATATGATTGATAGAACATATGGATGGACGGTTGAAATGCAATTAAAAGCAGCAAAGTTGAAGTTGAAAACAACTGAAATACCAGTGAAATATAGAGTTAGAATAGGGCATTCTAAAGTTAGTGGAACACTTAAAGGCACCATTGGGGCTGGTTATAAAATAATAACAACTATTTTTAAGTATTTATAGCTTTATGTTAAAAAGTAGCTTAAACATGCTTACTTTCAAAAATCAAACTTTAGAAAATAATCTACTTAGAGTAGGAGTATTTATTTCAGTTATTTGTTATTTGCTATTAGGTTATTATACAAAACGAACCGAATCTATTCAATTATTCTCAGGAATATTGATACTTTTTTCTTTCTATTTATTTATTGTTTTCAAGCCCAATTTATTGGATAAAAATTTCGATTTGCTCCTAATATCTTCTTTTTTATTTAGAGCAATATTTATTCTAGCTGTTCCTGCTCTTTCTGATGATTACTTTCGTTTTATTTGGGATGGCCGTTTGATTGAAGCAGGTGTAAATCCTTTTTTGTATCTGCCTAGTGAAGTTCAAAAGCAATCCTTTCTTATTGGTGAAATCAATCATGAGCTTTATCTCAGAATGAATTCACCCCATTATTATTCAGTATATCCGCCAATACTTCAATTTATTTTTTTCACTGCTTCAAAACTGTCTTTCTTTGGTAATTATGGTGCCATCATTATTTTAAGAATATTTGTTTTAGCAGCTGAAGTTGGCACCTATTTCTTCCTAAAAAAAATTCTTACACTATTAAGTCTTCCGAAAGAAAAAGCACTTATCTATCTCTTAAACCCATTAGTAATTATTGAAGTCAGCGGTAATTTGCATTTTGAAGGTGTAATGCTATTTTTTATCGTGGCTTCCTTTTATTTTTTATTATCAAATAAATACATTTTTTCTTCAGCTTTTTTCTCCTTTGCGGTATGCACAAAAATGATTCCTTTAGTTTTATTGCCATTAATCATAAAAAAAATTGGCTTTAGAAAGGGTTTAGTTTATTCTTTGGTTGTGCTACTTATAAGCGCTGTTTTGTTTGTGCCATTTATAAATCAAGAATTAATAGGGAATATTGGTAATAGCGTTGGATTGTATTTTCAGAAATTTGAATTTAATGCAAGCATCTATTATTTAGCACGATGGATTGGGTTTCAGCTATCGGGTTATAATGAGATTGCATTCATTGGCAAGGTACTTCCTATAGTTTCTTTTGTTTTAATACTGTTTATCTCATTCCGATTTAAAACTAAGCAAAGCGATGAGGCGTTTTTTGATAATGCCTTAACAATTCTCTTTGTCTACTATTTGTTTTCTATAATCATACATCCTTGGTACTTAACTTTTTTAGTGTTAATAAGTGTGTTTTTACAACATCGCTTCGCACACATTTGGTCATTCCTAATTTTTGGAACTTACCTAACGTATGCTTCAATACCATTTGAGGAAAGCGTTTGGGTAGTACTTATTGAATATGGAGTAGTTATAACTTGGTTTTTTATTGAAAGGTATAAATTAAAATTAGCTTAGAACTTTAACTATTATTTTATACATGAAGCAATTTGTAACATTCCTTTTTTTAAGTTCATTGAGAACTAAAGTTACTGTTTGCCTTCTTGTAGGATTAAGCTTACCTGTATCATGGTGTGTAAGATTTAGTTTAAATTCAATTTTATGACTTTTGTTTTTTTTTCTTCTTCTTTTGCAAGGACTTTAATAAAACTTTTCACCCTTTTATCTGATGGCCTAAACAAGAGTGATTTAAAACGTGATTGAAATCTTTTTAACCCAGATTACGCAGTAGAAATTTTCATTGATAAATCGAGAGGATAATCCCATATTCCTACGAACCATTTTCTTCGTTTTTTTGTGAGAGCGATTTTGAGTTTTATTGTATCGCCTGCTTTTTCAAAATACGCTCCA
>JBGSQM010000136.1:0-4833 GCA_041738035.1 Cellulophaga sp. | reverse complement strand
AATGGCTTAGGTTTTTTATGAAGTCATATCCAAACCTTTTCTATCATTGGGAATTGGGGTACAAACTGGTCTAAATTTATTTAGACTTTATCGACTGTATATCAAGAGCCGTATGAATTGAGAGGTTCACGTACGGTTCTGTGAGAGGTTTAGGGGTGAAACTCCCCTTTACCTACTCGACTAGGGTGCGTTTTCATCGCTGCTACAAGAAGGTAAGTCCGATTCTGCGATTAAGTCCCTGTTCAAAAATCCTGATTAGGGTCGATAACTGGATATTGCCTTTTCCGTTCTCTAGTTTTGATATATAGCTTTTTTTAGTCCCTGCCTTTTCCGCTAATTGCTCCTGGGTCAGTTTGGCATCTTTTCTTGCAGTTTTCAGCATTTCGCTTACAATGAACATTTGAGCTCCTTCTTCATACTTATTACGGCTCTCTGTTCCGATTTTTCCGTGCTCAAGGTCTATCAGTTCCTCAAAGGTCTTAATGTTTTCGTATTTTTTCATGGCACTATTTTTTTGATTCAAAATATTTCTTTTTTAACCTTACCGCTTTGTCCAATTCCGACTTTGGTGTTTTCTGCGTTTTCTTTTGAAATCCGTTGAACAGGACGACCAATTGTCCGTCATCGAAACAGCAAAAGATTCGATATATGTTAGATTGAAATTCCACTCGTATCTCGTAAATTCCGTCAGTTCCGGTAAGATGTTCCATGAATTTTTTCGGAACACGGTCTACCTGTTTTATGAGTTCGAATACATACTGAATTTTCCCCTTGACTTTTTTGTCCTGTTTTTGGTAAAAATCCAAGAAGTGGTTTTCGAAGAAGATTATCTTTCTAGCCATGGCACAAAGTTATCTCAAAAGATAACATTATCCAAATTTTGCAAGATGTTTTTTAAATTGTTCGTTAAGGCACATAGTTTACAAAGTTAAAGTCACATAGTTTACACTAGATTTTGACTTAGTCTAATTGATACTTGTTTGTCTCTTATTTTATTTTCGTTAAAGTAACCCAAAAATACGTCTCTATAAAATACTCTCCAAATTCCATTTCCTTGATCTTCAGCACCGACATATTTCCCTTTTAGTCCAGCAGTTAAATATACCCAATAATATGACTTCCACCGCATGGATCCATTTTGGCATACTTTCATCACTTTCATAGTTGCTGGATAATCATATTTTGGTATTTTTTCTGGGTATGGTCTATTGGAAAAGTCATGGCAATCTGCAGGGGTTTTCATTCCCAAAGATTCATGAGGTCTAATATGGTTATATTCTTTTACAAACCGATTTAAACTACGTTGTTGAGCCTTCAAATCGAATGCAGAAGGTTTGGCACAAGCAGCCTTTAAATCACGGTGCATACGCTCGTGTCGTCCGTTTTGGTCTGGTCTTGCTGGGTCAGAATAAACGGGGTCTATTCCCAATTCAATAAACCAATAGGATAGCCTGGTATATCTTTGAATAGCAGCTACAGATCCAAAAGGACTTCCGTTGTCTGTATGTATTTGTTTAGGGATGCCATACTTTCTAAAAACCTTTATAAACTCTTGCTTAACAGAGAGAAAGTTTTCTTTATAATGTCCTTTTGCTGTAAACAAAAACCTGCTCTTTGAATCTGCAATAGTAAGTGGGTGACAGTATATTTTATTGCCCATTAAAAACTTTCCTTTATAGTCTGCACTCCAAACTTCATTACATTTCTTAGGGTCGAAAATAGGGAATACAGGCTTGACTCTTCTGCTTCGTTTTTGAGGTTTAACTAGACCATTTTTAAAAAGGATGTTGTGAACGGTAACCACACTTGGAATAAGTTCTTCAGAATACTGTTTAAACAACAAAATGCGAATTTTTTTCGCACCCCAAAGCATGTGTTTATTTTTTAATTTTAAAATTGAATCTTCAACTTTATGATTGGTTCTATTCGGGTGATTAATTGGAGCTCTTTCTTGCTCAATTAATCCCGATAGTCCCATTTTTTCATACCGAGAAATCAATTTGTAAGCGGTAGGTCGTGATATATTAAATGACCTACAAAGTTCTGTGACGGTATACTTCCCGGTTAACCATTCATGAATAAATTCTACTTTTTGTTCCATTTTAGTTTTTGCTTTCCAGACCATGATAAATTACTTTTTCAAGTAATTTATGAATCTTAAAAGTGTAAACTATGTGACTTTAACTTTGTAAAGGATGTCCCTTTACCGTACCTAGCTTGTGGGTAACGGTTCGTATAAGAAAAGTAGGGCGGATGGTAAGCGATGTTTTTTCCGTTTAGCCACAAGCCAAATCTTTTGCATTTTGTTTTTACCTTATTTTTCTAAAAGCCAAATCAAAAGATTTGGCGACTTTGCAAATACGCCCAAGCCTATGTTTAATCACTATGTGCCCTATTTTTTTTATACATTGTTACACAACGTTATTTTATTGAGTTTCTAATATCAGCGATGAGTTTTTCATCATAACCAGTCCATTTTTTTAATACGTTTCCTTGCTTATCAAATAGATAGTAAGTAGGTGTTCCTCCCACGCGATATTTGGTGTAAGCATCGCTGTATCTTCCATTTTCATTCCATAAGGTTGTCCACTTAATTCCGTTTAATTTTGTGGTTTTGAGCCAATCTTCCTTGCTTTTGTCAACATTATATGTGACTACTTGAAGTTTATCATTTTCTGCTTTTTCCAATTCTTTTATTTCGGGTAATGCTTTTTTGCACCAGCTACAATGAGGTGAGTAAAATTCAAGTAGCGTAAATTCTTTATCGCTGTTGAAAAACGATGCGAAATCAACTAGTTTTCCGCTTTGGTTTTCTGCTTGGAAATTATAAAAGGATGAACCGTTTTCCAATGGTATATTTTCCAAATAGGTTTTAAGAACCTTTACATATCTTGTATCTATAAATTTAGGCTCAAGACTTTCTAATTGATTTTGAATAAATTCTTTTGAGAAATCATTTTTGTTGGTTACAAGTTGAGATAGTGCAAAATGTGAATTTATATTTTCGGAAATGAACTGTTCCGTGATTTTTGAAGTTTCATTATCAATTTTGGTTATTAAGCCTGTTTCTGACCAATATGCAGATTGTAAACTGTCATTCCACTTTCCGTCATTTCGCAGGGCAAACATTTTCATAAGTTTTTTGTCTCTCTCGTCATAGAGTGGATTAACTCGGTTATCATAATCGGCTTTTAATCCGTGATATTTTGAGCCTTTAACTTCAATTCCCTTGTCAAATGTTGATTTATTGCCAGCAATAGATATATTTTCATTTCCCATAAAAATTGAGGAATAATTTCTCTCTTTGCCATCGTCTGATAAAATTATTACGCTAATCGAAGAAGGCGCATTGTCCAAAAGTCCATTTGCAATAAATTTTCCGTCAATAATTTTGGTACTGTCCAACACTTTTTGACTTGAAATGTCCGAAACTATAACTTTTGAATTTTCCGCAAATCCGACAAGATTGGCAGATATTTTAAATCCGTTTTGTTTCTCTTGGCAGGAAATAAAAATTAGAATTAAAGTAATAACCAAAGTTTGTGCAAAAATTTTTTTCATAATGTTGTGTAACGTTGCGGCTATGGCAAGTAGGGCAGGTGATAAGCAATTATCTTTCCGCCAAGCCCGTAGCCAAAGCTTTTGCATTTTGTTTTTATTTTATCTACTCTAAAAGCCAAATCAAAAGATTTGGCGGACTTCGTAAACAAGACCAAGCCAATAGATTCAGCACTTAGCGCTCTATTTGCTATAGCCATTGTTATCTTTAGTGCTTTTTACGCAACCTTGAATTCCGAGTCATTCATTTGTACACTGAACTTTATATTCGCCTTTAGTGCGTTAAACACTTTTAAAATAGTTTCAATCGTTACGTTTTTTGCGCTTCGCTCCAGTTTAGAAATCTGTGACTTTTGAACTCCAATTAATTCACCAAGTTGTTCTTGGGTCAATTTCCGTTCTTTTCGCACGGACTTAATCATTTCGCCCAAAACCTCCATTCGCAAATCGAATTCATACTTGTCCCTATCCGCCGTTCCGATTTTTCCAATGTCCTTGTCCTTCATTTGGTCAAGGGTCATCATTTTCATCATTTTATTCTTTGTTGCCATAACTTTATTTTTTATTGCTCGAAATATTCCGTCCGAATCTGCTTTGCTTTTTCGATTTCAGCTTTAGGAACCTTGTCCGTTTTTTTGACCATTCCATGCGTAGAAATCACAAGCGTTTCGGTTTTTCCAGTCCTGTCCCAAAATGCGAAAAGTCGGTATTGAAGTCCTCCATATTTTGTTCTAAACTCCCAAATGTCGTCCGTTAGTTTTTTGAACAATTTCGGGTCAAGTCCAAATGTTGCCTTGTCTAGATTATAGTAAATCTTCGCTTTTGCTTTCTTGTCAACCTTTGACATAAAATCAATAGCCTGTTCAAGAAAAACGACTTCAAATCTTTTCTCCATTCTGTTTATGTGCCCATTTATAAGACAAATATAAATAAAAAAGTTGAATTATATGGAAACTTTTATATTTTTGGTCAGCATTAAAGATAACGTTAAGTATATGAAGCGTAGGATCCCGCAGGGTGCTATGATTTCATATACGGTGTGTGTGCCCAGCATGGGCATCTTTTACTTTACCGAAAGGTAAATAATTAATCTAGAGGGTGCAAGTCCCTTATGGGCAGGGGTAACGCTTTGAGCCATTAGTAAGTCGCAAGGTTGTTAACCGCGAGGTTAGAACTAAAGGAAGCGAGACTACAAAACTCGGTACTGACCCTTCGACTACGCTCAGGATAGACCAAGCAGGAATCGTATACAGAGGCATATTTACTTGGGTAAGC
>JBGSQM010000127.1:0-4174 GCA_041738035.1 Cellulophaga sp. | reverse complement strand
TAGATTTTTTCTTTGCCATTATCTTCAAATAATACAAGGTCTTTTTTAAGGTTAAAACCAAAAATAAGTGTATCCTTAAAAATGATCTCTTGCTTTTTTTGAGATTGTAAAGTACTAACGCTTATAAGAAAAATGAGAATTGTTATTTTCGTTTTCATATTTAATTACATCCTTTAGTTAGTAAATTTATTTTAAAATCTTCCAATTGAATTTTTTCTTTTTCATCTTTTGATAATTTATCCCATGCAGTTGTGTCTATTTCTTTTAAGCCCCTCCATGCCAATGCTTTATAAAAGTAGTTACTAGGTTCTGAACCATAAAATCCAATATATTTATTATAATCATTTTTTAATTCATTTTTATGAAAACTCTTTAAAGCAAATGCCATTTTTTCTAAATAAAACTCAGCCATAGTAACATGTTCAGGGTCAGCATTTTTATCATGTATATTTACTTTATAAGAATTATAAACTGATCTAAAATCATTAATAAATGTATAATTATATTTCGTGTATAATTTACGATAAATATCTGCATGTATATACTGATGGAGTATTGTTCTTGCAACTTCTATTGTTGGTCTTGACTTCGCTTGACTTGTACTAATAGTTATTGTAAAATTAGTATCGCCAATTTTATAAGAGGTTGTGCCATTTGCACCACTAATTGAATCTTGGGATTTAATTGTAATCCCAAACTCAGTATTTCCTTTAAACGATTTGATCAAAGCCGTTATAAGATTACTACTAGTTGATTTAGTCATTTTGTCATAAACACATTTTTCAATTGAACCTTCTTTTAGTTCATCAGTAATTTTAAAAAGAAAAAGTTCTTTTTTATGCTCCTCAATAACCTTGTTTTTAATAGCATATAATTCAATTTTCCGAGCTTCGCATTGGGCATTTGTAAAGGTGTCATTAAAACCCTCCCGCTCCGCAAAGTCTCCCGACTTTGAGGCTAATATGCTTGATTATTCCAGAATTTTAAACAGTGCTTAAAAAATTTATAATATTATTTTCTGAGAACGCAGTTCTAATTTCATATTTTTCTAGGTCATTTCAACATTTTGCATAGCTATTTTATAAAGTCAGGAGACTTTGCGGAGCGGGAGGGTACGCCAACGGTAAACACAAAAATTATTCAGCTTATTGACAATGCCGCAGAAGCACAATTGGCATACCGTATAGTTTGGATCAAAGGATAAGCTTAGAAAATAAGTGTCTAGTATTGAAAATAAAAGCGATACCAATTTTTGTTATCGCTTTTTTTGGTCTTTAAGGAAGTCATTTAATTCATATATTTCAAATTTAGGTAGCTGATATATCTTCGGTTTTGAAGGTCCATTTGCCATTTTCATACGTTGCAAATACTGCAAAAAAAACTGCATTTAGTGGTCCTTTAAAATAATTGACTTCAAAATAAGCTTTGGTGCCATCGTGGGAAAAATATAAATTTTGAAAACTAATAATACCGCCGTAATCATCGTTTAATCTAAAAGATTCATATGAGTCAAAAAATGTTTTATCACCAATACTTATTAGGAGTGTACCTTTTTTCTCCTCAAGATGGCTAATATCTAAATAAATAGGGTTACTGTTTTTTGGTAAGGAAGAATCTTTTATAAATGAAAATCCATTAATGGGATTCAATTTTAGTTTGAACTTTTTTTCATAACTAATGCTATCATTTATATAAATTTTTAAAGGACTTAATTTGTTAATTACGGAATCAGGTTTAATACCAGTAACATAATCTTTTTCATTTTTTGATTCAGGTGGTGCAGGTGGATTGTAAATTCTCATATCCATTCCTTTCTGATTAATTTCTTTTTTCAAAAAATCTAAAACTACATCTGTTTCATGATTTTTGGTTGTTTTCTCATTACATTTTAACAAAAAAATAAATAAGTACACTAATATTAGTCGCATAAAGTTTTATGATTATCGTTTAAAGGTGTTTTTTTTAATTCCACATATCTATCAAACTCTTCCCCTCTCCGCAAAGTCTCCAGACTTTGAGGCTAGAATGCTTATTTGTTGTAGTGCTTTTCAATAATAAAATATCTATTTCTTTTTTAAGCAAGCGCAGATGCCAATAGTAATTCATCATTTTTGGTTTAAGTTTATTCCGCAAAGTCTCCCGACTTTGAGACCTATATGTTTATTTATTCCAGAATATTCAAAATTTTAAACGGTGGTTAAAAAATTCATATTCTTATTTTCTAAGAACACAGCTCTAATTGCAAATTTTTCTAGATTAGTTTAATTTTTCGCCTTTGGTATTCCACAAAGACAGGTGACTTTGCGGAGCGGTTTCTTTGCTTGACTTTCAATAATAAAATGCTCAAATTTTTGTAACTTTTTCAATGAAACAAGCCAGATTACATACTATAACCTGGCTTAAGAAAATTCACTAGTATATTTCTAATGGTTTTAAATAATAGTGATTTATTACTTATTAATTTCTTTACTAAACCGAGCTATCCAACCATTTTCAATAATTGGTTCGGCTTTAAGCATTTCACTAATTTCAACTAGGTTTACTTGTTTGCCGTTTTCTTCGTAAACAATTTTAAATTGTTCGTTTTCTTCAAAGATTTTTAAAAAATTAAATAGAGTACTTTCAAAGCTTTCTTTACATATTAAATCAAGATTTTCAACTATTTCATTTTTATCTTGAAAATGGACAATCATATTTTTTAATAATTTGTAATTAAAATCATATACGTCATGAATCATAATTTTTCCAAATTCATCTAAAATTATCTGATTTGATTTCATATTTTAATTTTTACCATTCCATGGAATATTTGTAATAAGTGTAACTCCTTGTGTTTTTAAATCTTGTAATGATTTTATGACCCAACCCTCAGCAATATCTCTAGGAATACCAACATTTACCATTGCTTGTATTTCAATTTCCGCCATTTTTGCTAAAGATAATCTATCTCCTGTTTTTGCAAAAGCAGAATATAGGCTATTTTGTTGACCAGTGATTTTCGTATGTACATCAATAGGAAAAGAATTAGGATTTGCTGTTTTCCAGACAGCCTGTAGTTTGTCTGTAGAAACACTAAAAGCATTCCGAAAGTTATAAAATTTATCTGATTCAAAGGCTATTTTTGCTAAAGGATGATGACCAGCAACATTTTTAAAAGTACCAGTGCCATCTAATGAGTATTTGGCGGTACTTGTTAAGGTATTAATTATACCATCAACTTTGGAACTAGTAACAGAAATTATTTTTAAATAATCAGCAACAGCTTTTATAGTAATATTACCACCAGTTTTCGTAAACAAATAAGCGCTACTACTAGACCGTAGCGAAACTAGGGTCATAACATCTAGTAAACTAATACTTAAATCGCCTAAAGTATCTAAAAAGTCTTGGTTAGCGGGTTCTACTTTAAATTCCCCCATACGACTCCTTACCTTAAACATTTCAGATAAGATACTATGGTCAATATCATCTGGTATAGCAATCCCTGACTTCTTTAAAATTGCCTCTATTAAAAGCCCTTGTTGTTCTTTACCATCATCAAAGTAATTATTAAAAATACTACTTGTTAAGTAAATATTAACTAGTCCGTCCCAAGCTCCTATTAAAATACTTGCGGTTAGGTCAACAGGGGCATCAAAAACCATATCTTTACAGTCAGGTGGGCATTGTGCATTGGTAAAAGTTGAATTTTCTAATAAAATATCAGTTGCTAAATCATTATTATTAGAGAATATTGCCTCTGCAAAACTTTTTTCTTTTGCTGTTCCTTTACCATAAATAGTTACAGCTTCTTTTGCAAAATTAAGCGATTCTTGGCTATCATTATTTTTTTTGAGATACTCAGTAGTTTTGTTTATCATTCCTAAATCACTTGCATTAAACGGTGATTTCATATTTAACCACGCTGCATCTTGGATTGTAGCCCATTGTTCACCGTATAATTTAAGTGCAAGGCTTATTCCAGGAATGTATAGCGCATTTTTATGCTCCTCAATAACCCTGTTTTTAATAGCATATAATTCAATTTTTCGATCTTCGCATTGGGCATTTGTAAAGGTGTTGTTAAAACCTCTTGGATTTGGTTTTCGTTGGTAACAATTATAGTCTTCAATATAGTTTGGCGCAAAAACCAAGGCTTCTACATTCAGGTTTGGTGTTTTTGCCTTACCCATAT
>JBGSQM010000102.1:0-41558 GCA_041738035.1 Cellulophaga sp. | reverse complement strand
TGGGAAAAGGCGATAAAAAATCGAGAAAAGGTAAAATAGCTAACAATTCATTTGGCGCCAGACGACCAAGAAAAATAAACCGCAGACCGAGTGTTGAAGAAAAAATAAATATCAAAAAGAAGAAATAGGCTGGGCTCTTTCGGCAGAACGCTCACTTCGACTCCGCTCAGCGACCGCACTTCCTGGACTCCGCTCAGCGACCGCACTTCCTGGACTCCGCTCAGCGACCGCACTTCCTAGACTCCGCTCAGCGACCGCACTTCCTAGACTCCGCTCAGCGACCGCACTTCCTAGACTCCGCTCAGTGACCGCACTTCCTAGACTCCGCTCAGCGACCGCAATGGGTTTACTCGTTAATCGAAATCATTTATTGTTAATGATAGAGCATTTCTAATTTTTGATTTAAAAAAAACTAACGAATAAAAACAGGTTCATTTTCTTTTAGAGTATGTTCTTTACTGTATAAATAACCATCCAGATTAAAGTTTTTAATGTCCTCTAAAGTCTCCACTTCATTATCAATAATAAACCGCACCATAGTTCCTCTAGCTTTTTTGGCAAAAAAACTAATTATTTTTAGCTTGTCATTTTTCCAGTCTTTAAAAACAGGTGAAATTACGGGGACTTTTAATTTTTTAGCATCCACTGCAAAAAAATATTCATTACTCGCCAAGTTCACAAAAGGTTCATCATCGGCTAATTCTTCATTTAAAAAAGCGGTTATATCATTTTTCCAAAACTCGTATAAATTTTTGTTCTTACCTACCGCTAAACTGGTTCCCATTTCTAGGCGATATGGCTGCATTAAATCCAAAGGCTTTAAAACTCCGTAAAGTCCAGATAAAATGCGTAAGGTATTCTGTAATTTATCAATTTTATCTTTAGAAATACTGTAGGCATCTAAGCCTTGATAGACATCACCATTAAAAGCATACACTGCTGGTCTGGCATTTTCAGAGGTAAAGGGCGAAGAAAATTGCTGATTACGTTCCCAATTTAATTGCGCCAAATTATTTGATATGCTCATCAATTCTGCCAAATCTTTGGGTTTTTTCTTGGCCAAAACAGCATTCAATTTTTCAGCATGCTTTAAAAAAATAGGCTGAGTGTAATCTGCCGTGGGCAATTTACTTTCAAAATCAAGAGATTTGGCTGGTGAAATAACTATTTTCATTTGTTAAGCTTTTTTCTGTTCAAGGTATTCATAATTCTAAAATTACTAAAGATTTCAATATCAAACCACTTTAAACCTCTTCTTCTAAATTACTATTTTTAGCGTATTGTCGCCAATTTTCGATACAACTTGCCATATCGTCAGGAATTTCAGAATCAAAACGCATAAAATCTCCACTCGTAGGATGCACAAAGCCTAAAGTTTTGGCATGTAGTGCTTGTCTGGGTAACAATTTAAAAGCATTGTCTACAAATTGCTTGTATTTGGTAAACGTGGTGCCCTTTAATACTCTTTCGCCGCCGTAACGTTCATCGTTAAATAAGGTGTGACCAATATATTTTAAATGTACACGAATTTGGTGTGTTCTTCCTGTTTCTAACTGACAAGAAATTAAGGTAACATAGCCCAGACGTTCTACAACCTTATAATGGGTAACCGCTTCTTTACCTTGATCACCCTCTGGATAAACAGTCATTTGCAGTCGGTTTGACGGATGCCGCCCTACATGACCTTCTATAGTGCCATTCTCGTGCTCCATATTTCCCCAAACTAATGCTAAATATTCACGTTCGCTGGTTTTATCAAAAAACTGCTTAGACAAATGCGTCATTGCTGCATCGGTCTTAGCGATAACTAAAAGTCCCGAAGTATCTTTATCTATTCGGTGCACCAAACCTGGTCTTTCATTTCTGTTTACCGGCAAATCTTTGGTATGGTGCAATAAAGCATTAATCAGAGTCCCTGAATAGTTTCCATGTCCAGGATGCACGACCATTCCTGCCGATTTATTCACTACAATTAAAGCATCATCTTCATAAATTATATGAATAGGAATATCCTCTGGTACCAATAAATTTTCATGAGGAGGGTGTTCAAATAAAACGCGAACTTCATCGCCAGCTTTAACTCTATAATTTTGTTTAACTGGAACATCATTTACCCAAATATGACCTTCTTTTGCAGCATTTTGAATTTTATTACGAACTGCATTTTCAATGAAATTCATCAAAAATTTATCAACGCGCAAGGGTTCTTGCCCTTTTGATGCCTTAAACTTAAAATGCTCAAAAAGTTCGTCTTTTTCTAATTCAGCACCTTCTTCTTCTTCTTCTTCTAACATAAATTATTGTTCTTCTTCTTCATCAGAAGCTGTTCTAATTTGTGAACTTTCACTTTCAGCACCATTACCACAAACGAGCTCTATTTTTGAGGTTTTCGGAAGTTTATAGCCTTCTTCGATATATTTACCTTTATATTTTATGCGATAAACCATATCTTTTCCAAACTCTTCAATATAGGTTACTCTTTCAACATCTAAACCAACTGCCCTTAATTTTGCAGTAGCATTTCGTAAGGTTACTTGTATAATTTCTGGCACGCTTACTTTTTTATAGCCCGACGGATTTACCGTTACATAAACTTTTCTATTCTGTTTTACTTTATTTCCCGCAGGCGGATTCTGTTCAATTACAGAAAATCTGGGATAATCCGGGTTGTAATTTGCAGAATCTAAAACTTCGTAGCGCAATTCGGCATCATCAATTATTTTCCGCATTTCGGTAACTGTTAGTTTCGCTAAATCAGGCACTTCAACAAACTCGTTATGGTTTGTTGAACTTTTTAGCCACTGTAAAGTCAAAAAAACAATTATAATTAAACCAAAAAGTGCTAGTCCTAATTGAATAAAGAAAACTTTACTTTTTAAAAAGTTTAGAAAATTTTTCATTTTTAGTATCTTATCATGCAAATATATGAAATGAGCGATAACAAAAGTTGAAACACACCCAAATGTTAATGGCAAATTACAAACGGCCGCTGCGCGAAATCTTAGCTAACTATTAAAACAAAGAAAAATCAACAAATAAAATAGCAACTACCAAATGGCTAAAAACACTGATAATGTAAACTGCGAACACTAACCATTAAAATATTTAAATTTTTGTAGTCAAAGCAAGGTACTTTTCTTTACTTTGGTATCAGAAATTCGTTATTTTTTAAAAATTTTTAGTAGGATGAAAAAAAATATTGCCATCATCATGGGCGGCTATTCAAGTGAGTATAAAATATCACTTAAAAGCGGCAGTGTAGTATATAAATTTATGGATAAAAATAAATTTGATGCCTACTGTATTCATATTTTCAAAGAAAAATGGGTTTATGTTGCCGAAAATAAGGAAGAATATCCTGTAAATAAGGACGATTTTTCAATTACTGTAAAAGACCAAAAAATTACGTTTGATTGTGTTTTTAATGCCATTCACGGTTCACCTGGAGAAGATGGTTTAATGCAATCATATTTTAAATTACTGGGAATTCCGCAAACCTCTTGCGATGCTTACCAATCAGCACTGACCTTTAATAAACGCGATCTGTTGAGCGTTTTAAAACCATACGGAATTAAAGCGGCCCTGTCTTATTACCTCAACCAAGGTGATCCCATACGTGAAGATGACATTGTACAGAAAGTAGGCTTGCCTTGTTTTGTAAAAGCCAATAAAGCAGGCAGTAGTTTTGGGATATCAAAGGTGTATCAAAAAGAAGATTTAAAAAAAGCGATTGAGAATTCCTATAAAGAAGATGATGAAATTATTATTGAAGGTTATTTAGAGGGTATAGAAGTTTCTGTAGGCGTTATAAAGTATAAAGGAAAAACAAAAGTGTTACCGATTACTGAAATAGTTTCAGAAAACGATTTTTTTGACTATGAAGCAAAATATGCTGGTAAATCTCAAGAAATTACGCCCGCTAGAATTTCTGAAATTCAGGAAAAAAAGGTTATTGACGCTGCCAGAAAAGCCTATGACGTATTAAAGATGAAAGGTTTTTCTAGAAGTGAGTTTATTTTTATCGGCGACGAACCTTTTATGTTAGAAATGAATACCACACCAGGTTTAACCGAAGAAAGCATTTTACCACAACAAGCGCAAGCAGCAGGAATATCGCTGCCAGAACTTTTTGAAAATGCCATTCTTGAGGCTTTAGCTTAAAAATATGTAAAATTGTTTAAATAAGAAGTTATGAAACGTGCGATTTTTCCAGGATCCTTTGACCCACTCACTTTAGGACATTCTGATATTATTCAAAGAGGCATCACCTTGTTTGATGAATTAATTATTGCTATTGGCGTAAATTCCGATAAAAAATATATGTTTTCACTCGAAGATCGTATGCGTTTTATTAAAGAAACATTTGCAAATGAGCCCAAAATTAAAGTGCTTACGTATGAAGGCTTAACGGTTGATTTCTGTAAAAAAGTGAATGCTAATTTTATTTTAAGAGGCCTTAGAAACCCTGGAGATTTTGAGTTTGAAAAATCCATTGCCCATACCAATAGAAAACTTTCGGAAATTGAAACAGTATTTTTATTGACCTCCTCAGGCAAATCCTACATCAGTTCTTCTATTGTTCGAGATGTGATTAAAAACGGTGGAGATTACACAGGTTTAGTGCCAGATAGCGTAAGAATACATTAAGTTTTTACTGCAATCTTTGCTCTTTTTCTATCAGATTTTTGATCTAAAAAGCATTAAATATGTCATTGTAAACAATTATGACCACTATTTTTAATAAATTCACAACAATACTACTTGATTATCCAATATACTTTTTACTTTAGTAAGAAAATTATCACATATTTTGAAATCAGACATAAAATTAAGCAGCAATTATCTTATAAAACAACTTCCGAAAGCTACGGCTTACGTTGGGTTGAATTTTGAGATAATTTATATATCTGATAGTTGGAAAAATAATTTTGGCCCATTTCATACGGAAATTGTAGGCAGCAATATCTTATGCATTTTCCCCTTATTGTCTCAGAAATGGCAAAAAGATTTTGAAAAATGCTTTTCAGGTTTTACTACAACCAACAATACGTCGATTTATAACTCAAAACAAAAAAATAGTTGGTTAGAATGGTCTATGACACCTTGGTATGATGAACATGAAAATAGAATAGGTGCCATTATTCAAATTGAAGATGTTACAACAAGCATAAAAACAAAACAAGAATTAGAAAAACTGAAAATTCTAGTTAACGTAAAGTCAGAAATTGCAAAAATAGGAAGCTGGGAATTTAATGCCTTAACCCGCAAATTAACTTGGTGTAAAATGACCAAATTAATCCATGAAGTTCCGTCCGATTTTGAACCAAATATTGAAATAGGTTTAAATTTTTATAAACCGGGTTACAATCAGAATAAGATTAGTGAAATTGTTGAAAAAGGCATTATCACTGGTGAAAGTTGGAATGAAAAATTACAATTAATTACTGCTAATAAAAGGGAAATTTGGGTTATAGCTACAGGAAAACCTATTTTTGAAGATGGCAAATATATTGGTATTATCGGTACACTTCAAGACATAACAGAAGTCGTGGCAACGGCGCAAAAAACTAAAGAGAGCGAACATCTATTAAAAACTTTAATTGATAATTTACCCGTTAATATTTTCATCAAAGATTTAGACTCAAAAAAAATTCTCGTCAATAAGTCTGAGGCTAATTTTATTGGAATGTCAAGTGAAGAAATTATTGGGAAAGACGATTTTGACCATTATGATAAAAAAACTGCTCAGTTAGCCAGAGAACAAGATCTTAGGGTAATGCGCAGTTTAAAACCTATTTTAGGAGAAGAGACCATAAACTTTAAAAAAAACGGACTAAAAACAATCCTATTAACCTCAAAAATTCCACTTTTTGATGATGATCACAAGATAAAGGGTATTGTGGGGTTTAGCCTCGATATTAGCCAAATCAAACAAAAAGAAGAAGAGCTCAGAAGACTCATTCATTTAAGTAATTTACAGAATAAAAAGTTAGTAAACTTTGCGCATATTATTTCACATAATTTAAGATCGCACACCGCTAACTTTTCTATGTTATTGGGCTTTTTAATAAAAGAAAAAGAGGAGTTAGAACGGGAAAATTTACTTAATATGTTAATGAATGCGTCAGATAATTTATTAGAAACTTTAGACAATTTAAACGAAGTTGTAGCCATCAACACCAATGTAAATCTAGAAATAGGCACTATTAATTTAAAAACGAAAATTAAAACTATTTTGAAAAGTTTAAACCATCTTGTTAAAAATAAAAAAACAAGGATAGTAACACAAATCCCAGAATTTTTAAACTTAAAAGGCAACCCTGCTTACATCGAAAATATTTTATTGAATGTAATTTCTAATGCCATAAAATTCGCAAAATCTGATATTGATCACTGCGTAGAAATAAGTGCTGAAAAATATAAAAACCATATCGTCGTGGCCGTAAAAGATAATGGTTTTGGTATAGATTTAGAGAAAAATAAAGACAAACTTTTTGGCATGTATAAAACCTTTCACCAACAACCAAACTCCAAAGGAATAGGTCTATACATTGCTAAAAACCAGATTGAAGCTATGAACGGGAAATTTTATTTAGAAAGCAAAGTAGGCGTTGGTACTACTTTTAAAATTTTTTTCAATGATAATGATTAATTCTATTTTTATCATCGATGATGATGCAATCACGGTATTTGGTATCAAAAAGCTACTATCCTCTGTAATTCTATGCGATCAAGTTAACGATTATGCTAATGGTAAAGATGCCATTGACGCTATAAAAAAGCTTATTTCTACCGCGGCGGAATTACCCGATATTATATTTTTAGATTTAAACATGCCTATTTTAGATGGATGGGGCTTTTTAGATGAATTTATCAAACTAGCTATAGAAAAAACAATTACTATAAATATTGTAACTTCATCTATCAACAATGAAGACAGAGAAAGAGCATTAATCTATAAATTTAGAACCCACCATTTACTTACCTACAATACAAAACCCTTAAGTAAACAAGAAATAGAAAAAATTACCAGTGCTGCATAGCATACCATTAAATTTTAACTATTTTTGAAGCATACAATTTTCAAAGATTTTAAAGACTTAAGGACGACGTCAGAATATTATTAAATCTGACTCTAATGAAGTAAGATGCCTTTTGAAAATGATAAACTGCTACTGTCATGAAATTTTTTATAAACTTTTGTATTGTTTTATTTTTATTTTCCTGTGAATCAGAAAAAGAAAGGAAATTAACAGAAAATAAAACCCAATTCGAAATTTCAAACGGTCAAGAAACAGCCACCTACGCCGAAACTATTGAATTCTATATTTCCTTAGCTAAAAATTTTCCTGCAATTAACATTCAAACCATTGGCGAAACAGACAGTGGCTATCCACTTCATTTAGTTACTTTTAATTTAGAAGGAGAGTTCAATTTTAAAAAAATACAGGAAAACAAAACCATTATTCTGATTAATAATGGCATTCATCCTGGAGAAAGCGATGGTATAGATGCTACCATGTTGCTTTTTAGAGATTTAGCCACAGAAAAAATAAGCTCGCCCGAAAATACTGTAATTGCCACCATCCCTATTTATAATGTGGGTGGTGCTTTAAATAGAAATACCTCAACAAGAGCCAATCAAAATGGCCCAAAAGAGTATGGCTTTAGAGGTAATGCTCAAAATTATGATTTAAATAGAGATTTCATTAAATCTGACACTAAGAATGCCAAAACCTTTGCATCTATATTTCATTTGGTAAAACCAGATATTTTTATCGATAATCATGTAAGTAATGGTGCCGATTACCAATACACCCTAACGCATTTGTTTACCCAACACAATAAGCTAGGTTTAGATTTGGGCGATTATTTGCACAAAGAACTTGTGCCTAAATTAGAAGCAAGCCTTTTAGAAGATAAATGGGATATTACACCTTATGTAAACGTTTTTAATACCGTGCCCGAAAACGGATTTTCGCAGTTTATGGACCATCCAAGATACTCCACAGGTTATACCACTTTATGGAATACCTTAGGAATGATGGTCGAAACACACATGCTAAAACCCTATCAAGATCGGGTTGAAGGAACCTATGAGATCCTTAAAAAGATGATTGCCATTGCTGAAACTGATGGTCAACGGATTAAGGAGCTAAGGGCCAAGACATTTCAAGATATTTTAGCTTTAAAAGAATATCCTTTAAAATGGGAACTTGATACTACAAAAACTAGTATTTTAAACTTCAAAGGTTTTGAGGCTGATACTATCATTAGCGAAGTTACCGGTTTCCCAAGACTTAAATATCACAGAAACAGACCATTTACAAAAAAAGTGGAGTATCAAAATTATTTTAAACCCGCAGAAATGGTAAAAATACCCAATGCGTATATCCTCAAAAAAAGCAATTATAAAGTCATAGATTTGCTTATCAAAAACGAAATTACATTCACAAAATTTTTAAAAGATACTATTTTAGAAGTAGAAGCGTATAAAATTGAAGATTATAAAACCCAGCAAAATAGCTACGAAGGTCATTATCCGCACTATAATACTGTGGTTTCAAAATCTAAGCAGAAAGTGCAGTTTCATCAAGGTGATATTTTTGTGCCTACCCAACAATTGGGCATTAGGTATCTTTTAGAAACCTTGGAACCATCGGCTATTGACTCTTTTTTTAATTGGAATTTCTTTGATACGATATTACAGCAAAAAGAAGGTTTTTCTCCTTATGTTTTTGAAGATATAGCCCTAGAATTATTGCAAACCAACAGTTTGTTAAGAGAAGCTTTTGAGCTTAAAAAGCAAAGCGATGAGAATTTTAAAAACAACTGGTATGAACAACTAAATTATATATACCAACACTCTGATTATTATGAAGTAGCACACTTGCAATATCCTGTTTATCGGGTGATGAACGACTTTACCATAAACGGAGTAGAAAAAAATTAATCGTCGAATAAAATTCTAATATTGGCATAAGAATTTTCAAGTGCCTTAGCTATTTTAACTGGCCCTTTCCATTTAACCTTCTCTATACCCTCATCGGCTTGCCCTACTAATTCGCCCTTATAGGAAGTTTTCATAGCATACCAATGTACTTCTTTGAGCTTATAAACACCATTTCTTTTAAAAACATGGTAGGTAGTTTTCAAAATATTTTCAATTTTAAGCCCTAATACTCCCGTTTCTTCTTCTACCTCACGTAGTGCACATTCCTCCAGAGTTTCACCCTTATAAATTTTTCCTTTTGGTAAATCCCATTTATCATTTCTATAAATAAACAAAACCTTTCCATCTTTATTTGTAACCACGCCACCTGCAGCCACGACCAAAGGAATTTTTTTTGTAAATTTGTTCAAAATTTCCTCATGGTTAGGATGATAGATATAGGCAACCTCAACTTTACACTTACAAAGTTCATTTATAGCTTCCCTTATTGATTTTTGGTTCAATAGGAAATATTTGTTATTGGCAATATCGGAGAGTTTATTTGTCAAAATCAACTGAGCCTCATTAACAAAAACTTTATACATTTGCATTATGGTTTTAAATAAAGACACCGCAAAAAAAACGGCAGAGCTTCTGTTGCAAATTAATGCAATTAAGTTGAAACCTGAAAATCCTTTTTTATGGGCTTCAGGTTGGAAATCTCCTATATATTGTGATAATAGAATTATTTTGTCATACCCGGCTATTAGGAACTATGTTCGCGAAGAAATGGCGAAACAAGTTGAAATCTTATATGGTAAACCAGATATTATTGCCGGTGTAGCTACTGGCGCTATCGGTATTGGGATGTTAGTCGCAGATTATTTGGGCCTACCTTTTGTTTATATTCGGCCTGAGGCAAAATCTCATGGCAGACAAAATAAAATTGAAGGAATCTTAGAAAAAAATCAGACGGTTGTAGTTATAGAAGACTTAATTAGTACTGGAAAAAGTAGTTTAAACGCCGTCGAGGCACTAAAAGAATCAGGGGCTAGAGTAAAGGGAATGTTAGCGATTTTTACTTATGGCTTTGATGTGGCTACAGAAAATTTTAAACAAAATAAGATCGAACTACATACTTTAAGTGATTACAACCATTTAATTCAGCAAGCATCGGATACCAATTACATTAAAGAAGAACAATTTAAAACATTGCTAGAGTGGAAAGCGAACCCCTCAGCGTGGCAACAATAGAATTATGCACATAGAAACTCCAAAAAAATCCGTTTCAAAAAGTAGTCAAGAAGTATATAATTTTTTGATTGATGTAAAAAACTTTGAACATTTAATGCCGGAAAACATTAGTAAGTTTCAAGTTATTAATGAAGAACGCTTTCTTTTTGCATTAAAAGGAATGCCCGAAATTGTGCTACAACGCAAAGAAATGGTACCCTTTAGTAAAGTAGTTTTAGGAGCTGCCAGCGAAAAATTACCATTTACACTTACTGCAAACATCATTGAATTGAGCGCTAATGAAACTGAGGTTGTGTTAAGTTTTGAGGGAGAATTTAATGCCATGATGGCGATGATGATAAAAAATCCAATTACCAACTTTATGGGCACTTTAGCCGATAATTTGCACAAAGTTTAATACAATAGCTTTATTTCTTTTAAATCATAGCTCTTTATTACTTGATCCTCAAGCTCAAGCACAAGTTTACCATCATCGGCAACAGTTCTGATGATGCCGATAAATAATTGCCCGGACTGTAAATTTTTAAAGGTCGAAGCTTTGTCTTTTCTAAATAATAATTTTAGGTATGCGTCTTTCATTGGCTGTATGAATTGGTTTTCAAAGTCAATAAAAATCTGAAATAAATTTTTATTAATGATTTGCAAAACCTCGTCTAAATCAAAAGTTTTTCCAATAAGAAGTTTTAAAGAAGATGCGTTTGGTAAGTTTATAAATTGAGTCTGATTTACATTTAAACCAATTCCGATAATCGAAGCACTGATTTTTTGACCCAAAAGTAGGTTCTCGATCAATATGCCACAAATCTTATTTCTTCCTGACAAAATGTCGTTAGGCCATTTTATTGATAAATCTGGTATTTTCATAGATTCAAGCGAATTATAAATTGCTAAAGAAACTAGCATATTTAATACAAACACATCTTTAATAAATAACATTTGTTGATATTTCAAAACACTGAATGTTAAGTTTTTACCCTTTTCAGAATCCCAACTTGCACCCATTTGTCCCTTGCCTTTCAACTGTTCTTTTGCGGTAACAATGGTGAAATCAACAAGGTTCTCTTCAAGCATTAAATTTTTCAAGTACAAATTAGTAGATGCTGTGGCATCAAGTTTGATTAGTTGCATGTGTTAACTATTGTATAAAACTTAAATCTTATTCCTCAAAACAATAGTTAAAAAAACAAAAAAATAATAACTTTGCAAAAATTAAATTTTTTGAATGCAGAAAAAGCAAACTAGCGTAGATGAGCTCATCAGTTTTATTCTTGAAGGAATAGAAGAAGTTAAAGGCAATAATATCAATATACTGGACCTAAGAAAAATTGAAAATACAGTTTGCGACTATTTCATAATCTGTAACGGAACTTCAAATACGCATGTAAATGCCATAGTAGGCTCAATCCAAAAAACAGTTAGTAAAAATGTAAAAGACAAGCCTTGGCATGTAGAAGGCTCAGAGAACTCTGAATGGATTTTAATGGATTACGTAAACGTAGTTGTTCATGTCTTCCAAAAACACATTAGAGAATTTTACGACATTGAAGGACTTTGGGGAGATGCAAAAGTAACTGCAATAGAAAATAGCTTTAAATAAGAAAAAAAAATGGCAAAAGAAAATAGTTCCAATCCAAAAAAACCTAGATTTAACTCTTGGTGGATTTATGGTGTTATAGCAGTTTTATTAATTGGTTTCCAGCTTTTTAGCAGCGCCAATTTATCGAGCACTAAAAAAACAACCACTTCTGAATTACAAGAATACTTAAGAAATGGAGATGTTACAAAAATTTTGATTGTTACCAATACAAGACAAGCAAAAGTTTTTTTAACAGCTGAGGCTTTAGGAAAAGATGTTCATAAAGAGGTAGCAACAAAACCGTTTGGTCTTTCTGGAGCAGAAATGCCACAATATATCTTAGACTATGGAGATCCACAGAACTTTGAAAATGATATAAAAAATACCAAAGTTGAATATAATTTAGATACGGTAATAGACTATACTACCGAATCTAATGTTTTTGGTGATATTCTTTTAAGTATTTTACCTTTCATCTTAATTATAGGGATTTGGATATACTTAATGCGAAGAATGTCTGGCGGTGGCGGTGGCGGTGCTGGAGGTCAGATATTTAATATCGGAAAATCAAAGGCAAAACTTTTTGACGAAAAAACAGATACCAGAACATCTTTTAAAGACGTAGCAGGGCTTGAAGGGGCCAAAGAAGAAGTAGAAGAAATTGTAGATTTTTTAAGAAATCCGGATAAATATACATCCTTAGGCGGTAAAATTCCGAAAGGTGCATTACTTGTTGGCCCTCCAGGCACAGGTAAAACCTTGTTGGCAAAAGCAGTTGCAGGCGAAGCTAAAGTTCCTTTCTTTTCGCTTTCTGGATCAGATTTTGTGGAAATGTTTGTGGGAGTTGGAGCCTCAAGAGTACGTGACCTTTTTAAACAAGCAAAAGACAAGTCACCAGCTATAATTTTTATTGATGAAATTGATGCTATTGGTAGAGCACGTGGGAAAAATAATTTCACAGGCTCAAATGATGAGAGAGAAAATACTTTAAATCAGCTTCTAACTGAGATGGATGGTTTTGGAACAAATACCAACGTAATTGTTTTAGCGGCTACCAACAGAGCTGATGTTTTAGATAAAGCCTTAATGCGAGCTGGTCGTTTTGACCGACAAATTTATGTTGATTTACCAGATATCAGAGAGCGTAAAGAAATTTTTGAAGTTCACCTGCGCCCTATTAAAACAGCAGAAACTTTAGATTTAGATTTTCTTGCTAAACAAACGCCTGGTTTTTCCGGTGCAGATATTGCTAATGTTTGTAATGAAGCTGCGCTTATAGCCGCCCGTAAAGAGAAAAAAGCAGTAACAAAACAAGATTTTTTGGATGCTGTTGATAGAATTGTAGGCGGTCTAGAAAAGAAAAATAAAATTATTACGCCCGGTGAAAAAGAAACTATAGCGTATCACGAAGCTGGTCATGCAACAGTTAGTTGGATGCTGGAACACGCCTCACCTTTAGTAAAAGTAACCATTGTTCCTAGAGGGCAATCTTTAGGAGCTGCTTGGTACCTGCCAGAAGAACGCCTTATTGTTAGGCCAGACCAAATGCAAGATGAAATGTGTGCTACTTTAGGCGGTAGAGCGGCTGAAAAGGTAATATTTAATAAAATATCAACTGGGGCTCTTAGCGATTTAGAAAAAGTAACCAAACAAGCTAGAGCCATGGTAACTATTTATGGTTTAAACGATAAAATAGGCAACTTAACCTATTACGATTCTTCAGGTCAGGATTCTTATGGATTTTCTAAACCATATAGTGAAGAAACTGCACGGACTATCGACAGAGAAATTTCTATATTGATAGAAGAGCAATATCAAAGAGCTATTGCACTTTTAGAAAAGAATAAAGATAAACTTACCACTTTGGCGAAACGCCTTTTAGAAAAAGAGGTTATCTTTAAGGACGATTTAGAGAAGATTTTCGGCAAAAGACCTTTTGATAAGGACATAGCAGAAGAGGCCGATGCGGCAGCTGCTAAGATCGAGGATGAAAAAAATGAAACGGAGCCGACAAAAGAATAAAAAGTATTTTTGAATTCTAAAAAATGGGACTATTTGAGAAACTCTTTGGTAGGGGCAAAAAAAAGGTTTCAGCGAAATCTGATGAAACTAGAGGCGTTCACATGCCCGATCTCGATATTCCCGCAGATGAGAAATTCACAATTCACTTTAAAAAAAATGGAGGTAAATTCATTTATTGCGACGGTTTTAGTGAAGTAAAACAAGCTTTGGATAACATTATCGAAGAGAACAGTTGGAAAGATATTCCTTTTTTTTCAATGGATAAAAAACTGGAAGAAAAGTTTTCTAAAGAAGCAATGAACTTTACGAATAATATAAATAATAGCATTATTTTCTTTACCACCTGCGAACATTTAGTAGCGCAAAATGGTTCTATTTTAATCTGTTCGAGTCAATTAAGCGAGAAAAAATTGAATGAACTACCTGAAAATTTTATAGTTTTTGCTACCACGAGTCAACTTGTGAATTCTATCGGGGAAGGTTTAAAAAAAATCAAAAAGAAGTACCAAGACAGTATTCCATCTAATATTACCACCATAAAACACTTTCAAAATATAAAAGAAAACTCAAATGATTTTCTTACCTACGGAAGTAGTTCTAAAAATTTGTATCTTATACTTCTAGAAGATTTATAGAATGGGAGAGGTTTTTAGGAGATTCATTACAGGTATTGTTTATGTGGTGCTTTTACTTTCTACCATTTTTTTAAGTTCTGACGCCTTTGATTTCTTGTTTATGGCCTTTGGATTGGCATGTTTATTCGAATTTAAAAGGATGACAAAGTTAAAAGGATACTATATTTTTGCCGCCTACCTTACACTTTGGTGGGTTTTTATACATTTAATTTACGGCTACCATTATAGTACTGCAGTTATAAATACCTTAATGTTTATCACTATTACTATAAACATCATTTTACTTTTTTATTTATTTTCTAAAAAGGAGATGCAATTCACCACCTTAAAAAAATTCTTGATAGGTCTTTTTTATATTGGTGGAGGATGTATTTTTTTAACGATGATTCCCTATCAAAATAGTAGCTTTGCGCCATTATTAATCATGGGCTTTTTTATTTTGATTTGGGTAAATGATTCTTTTGCCTATATCGTCGGAAAAACAATAGGGAAACATAAATTATTCCCAAGGGTTTCACCAAAAAAAACCTGGGAAGGCACTATTGGTGGGTTTTTATTTGCATTGTTGGCTGCATATATCATATCTAAGTACGAAACTGATTTATCGCTAGTTCAATGGCTTATTTTGGCTTTAGTTATTGTTGTTTCTGGTAGCTTCGGTGATCTTTTAGAATCAAAATTTAAAAGAGATGCCGGGGTTAAAGATAGCGGTGCTATTTTACCAGGGCACGGAGGAATGCTCGATAGACTTGATAGTTTAATCTTTGCTGCACCATTTGCCTATTTAACTTTAAATATATTTAATCATGTTTCATAAAGAAGGACAAAAAATAATTCTGATTAGCTTTTTTATTGTGGCCATAATCGTATTTGCCGCTCATTATTTTATTGATATTTCATGGCTGAAAATGACGGTACAACTCGCAACACTTCTGTTCCTGATTATTGTATTGCAATTTTTTAGAAACCCAAAAAGAAAAGTCATAAAATCTTTTGATGAAATATTAGCTCCGGCAGATGGCAAAATTGTGGTCATTGAAGAAGTTGAAGAAAACGAATATTTCAAAGGAAAACGCATGCAAGTTTCTATTTTCATGTCGCCTATAAATGTACACGTTACCAGATATCCTGTAAGTGGACAAGTAGTATATTCAAAATACCACCCAGGAAAATACTTGGTAGCATGGCATCCAAAGGCTAGTGAAGAAAACGAGCGCACTACTATAGTAATTAAAACTCCAAAGTTTGGAGAAATACTTTATCGACAAATTGCGGGTGCTTTAGCGAGGAGAATTGTAAACTATGCCATAAAAAGTGAAAGCGTTCATCAAGGTGAAGACGCAGGTTTTATAAAGTTTGGTTCAAGAGTAGATTTATTCTTACCTTTAGACTGTACTATAACGGTTAGGCTCAACCAAAAAGTTGTCGGCGCAAAAACATGTATTGCAAGTATTGGAAAAAATGACGATGTCTAAAAAACTGGAAACAGACTTTTTAAAAGCGGTTAAGTTTATGAACGACTATACCGAACCATTGCCTGCCGATTTACTTTTAAAATTTTACGCGTACTATAAAATAGCCAATGAAAACTTTGAAAATCCTGGTAGCAGAACGCCACTAATAAACGCATTTAAAGCAAATGCGCTATTTCAAGCCAAAAATTTATCGAGAAAAGATGCGATGAAAAGGTATATAGCACTTGTGAAAAAAGAATTTATTGACAAACAGTAATCTTTGAATTATTGCTTATTTAAAACACCAATCACTTCTGCCCGCGTAAAATAGAATACCGCTGTAACGGATAGCGTAAAGTATATCAACATCAAATAACTACCGAAGTAAAAATACTGATTTAATCCAAACCAATCCTTGGTAAACAGTATAAAAACCACACCTAATAGACTCCTAAAAAGTTCCAGGTATTTTGTATTCCTATTTCGATCCATTAATAGAGTATAACAAAATATCCCGAAAAATATAAAGGCACCATAAGCGAGCAAACCCTTAAAACCTATTTCGCTGTAATTATAAAACATAAAGAGTAATAACAATAAATGTATAAGCATCTGCGATACGATGTAAATTTTGAAAGATGAAGACGCGGTTGTTTCATAACGTTCAAAATTATACACGTCTTCAATTATTTTTACGGGGTGTTTATCGATCACATCTTTTGGTCTCCACCCTGTCGGCATAAACCAAATTCTTAGCTTGTCATAGTAGCTTTTAGTTCTCCATGCATCTTTAGATAACTGCAAAAAATGTTGAAAATTAATATAGACAGGATTCCATGTTTTTGCCGGTTTTAAAATCCCGAATTGCGGTGGAACCTCGTCAAGTTCTTTCTGAAAAGTACCAAAAAGTCTATCCCAAATAGAAAGTATTTGTCCTAAATTTTTATCAATGTATTCTGGGTTTATGGCATGATGTACTCTGTGTTGGGAAGGAGTAACAATAACATACTCTAACCAACCCATTTTACCAATATGTTTGGTGTGATACCAGAATTGCGCAAATAAATGCACAAGAGCCAAAATGGCAATTACCTTATAAGGAACTCCGAGTATGGCAGCAGGGATGAGCAAAATAGAAAAATAACCAATAAGATTAGAAATAGGCTGTCGCAAAGCACAGGACAAATTAAACTCTTCACTACTGTGATGTATCACATGCTGATTCCAAAAAATATTTATTTTATGACTTAATCTATGATTCCAATATCCTGCAAAATCTATAGTGATAAATGCAACCAACCAAACGAGCCAAGTCGCTTTAATTTCGCTGATGGCCAAATAATTATATAAAAAAGGATAACTCACCACCACAAATGCCAGCCCTAATGAATCTTTAACAATATTCGTTAAGCCTGAACTGATGCTCGAAACAGTATCCATAACTTTATAGGTTTGATTTTTAACAAAATGACCGTAACCTATTTCTATGACCAGTAAGATAATAAAAAAGGGAATGGCATAGAGTAGAGCATTAGCGTAAGTTTCCATAAAGCGCAATTTTTTGAATGCAATGGATTAAATATACTAAAAAAGTTTTATTGATGACCAGCGACTTCAAATGTATTTTTACTTGCAATTCTTCTCAGATTGAAAGAACTATCAAATTAAAAAAATCACCAATCAATAGGCCTGTAATCCTTCAAAAACTTTCCACACCAATGTTTTCCAGTATTAATGCCATCAATCAAAGGATCTAAAACACGTGCAGCACCATCAACAATATCTAAGGGAGGTTGAAAATCATGCACTTCTTGTTTCTTTTTGGATAATTCCGCTGGGTCTTCGTCTGTTACCCAGCCCGTATCCACTGCATTCATATACACCCCATCTTTAGCAAAATCCAGTGCAGAGGTATGTGTCATCATATTCAAGGCAGCTTTTGCCATATTGGTATGCGGATGCCTGTCTTCCTTATAAAACCGGTGGAATTTACCTTCCATCGCTGAAACATTAATGATATGTTTTTGACCCGTATTTTCTTGTCGCATTAGTCGAGACAATCGGTTACATAGTACAAAAGGAGCAACGGCATTTACGAGTTGTACTTCAATCATTTCAGGGGTTTCTATTTCCCCTAATTTAAGACGCCAACTATTGGTTTTTCGTAAATCTACCTGCTGTAAATCAGCATCTAATTGGCCTTCGGGAAATACTTCTTTGGTGGAAAGAGAATTGTCAAAACTATAAGGAATTTGCGATAATTTAGCGGAGGCCCGAATTCCAATCCCAGGTTCTGGCGCATGCCAAGTAACCGCCAAAGTATTGTTTTGCTGACTTGAGATGTTTTTACCTAAGGTATTTAACTCGTTCAAACAATATAAATGATCAGCTAATACTTGTTGAGCCGATTTGGGCATATCCGCAACTGCTAATTCTTCATTCTCCATTAAATGCTGATAAAACCCTGCTGGTCTGCGAACGGTTTGTGCAGCATTATTGATGAGAATATCTAATCGACTGTATTGCTGTTCTATAAAATTACAAAAGATTTCTACACTCGGAATGTGGCGTAAATCTAAGCCGTGAATTTTAAGTCGATGCCCCCATTTTGAGAAATCGTCTTCTTTTGAAAATCGCAAAGCAGCATCAACAGGAAAACGCGTTGTAGCTACTACTGTCGCCCCAGAACGCAATAAAATTAAAGTAATATGATAACCAATTTTTAAACGAGAACCAGTTACAATCGCGACTTGATTCTTTAAATCTGCGGTCTGGAAGCGTTTTGCGTAGTTAAAATCGCCGCAATCTTGACACATTGTATCATAAAAATGATGCAATTTGGTGTAAAATGTTTTACAGACATAGCAGTTTCGGGGTGATTCTAATTCTTGCTCTTCTAAACTTTTTAATTTTGGAGCTTCCAATAAAATCGGCGCTTTAAAAACTATAGCTTCGCGAGCGCTTCTGATACCTGTTTCTTTGCGTGCATGCTTATCACGCTCCACCATTTTGCGTTTGGCAATTTTCTCAGCATTTTTTTTAGACTTTTTAAAATCGTCCCGATTGGGTCTTGATAACATGCCAGCTGCTTTCAATAAAGCAATTCGTTTTTCTTCAGGAAGTTCTAAAACAATATGTGAAGCATCAACCAACTTTTCAAGAATAGCGATACATCGGTTAACCTCTTCTGTACTAACAATTTCAGTAGCCTTCTTCCCTATTTTCTTTGATGCATCGGAATTCATAAAATGAATTTTCTTTTGATTTAAACGCTGCAAATGTAAAGCATAAATCAAAGAAAAAAATACAGAAACTAAGCAATTCATACTTTTTAGGCTGCGCTAAAAACCATACATGATAATAAGCGTTTAATATAATGTTAAATTAATCACATATTAGGTATTATAAAATATATTTGTAAGATGTTTAATACACTAAATACTGAATTTAAAATGAAAAAAATAATTTTATTTACGGCTCTACTCACTAGTTTTTACACTTTAGCTCAAGAAGTAACTGATGGTGATAAACTTATCATAAAAAAAGGCATAACAAATCTAGGAGGCAATTTCAATTTTAGCACCAATAATCAAGACTTTTCAAGCGAAACATCTCAAAATATAATTAAGAACTCGATTTTCGGCATACAACCTAGATTTGGTTATTTTGTTGCCAATAATGTTGAAATAGGGATAGGTTTAGGTTATACACAGGTAACCCAAAATAATCTTCAGCAAAGGCAACCTGTAACAGAAAACGAAAATACACAATCGGCTTTTGCCATTATTCCATATGTAAGAGGCTATAAATCAATCAATAAAAACCTACTCTTATTTCTCCAAGGCGAAATAGCCTATTCAACAATACAATCTGAACTTCAAGATAATGGTAGAATTATTTCAACCGGATCAGGCAATGAATTTAGAATCGGAATAAAACCCGGAATAACTTATTTTATTTCAAAAAGAATGGCTCTGGAAGCAAGTTTAGGCGGCCTAACTTATGGTAGTTCTACTCAGGATTTTGAAAATAGAAATGACGATAACACCTTTAATCAGTTTGATTCAAGTACAAATTCTTTCAATTTCTCGATAAATCCGTCTGATTTTCTTTTCGGCTTGTCTTTTTACTTTTAGCTACAAAAGATTTAATTCTAAAATAATTTAACTTATTTCAAGATTTGGATAAGTTGTTTAAAAAAACATATAAAAATATAAAATGAAAAAAATTTTAATCCTTACTGCCTTACTCACAGGTGTTTGTACTTTTGCTCAAGAAGTGAACGAAGGTGAAAAACTGATTTTAAAAAGTGGCACTTTTAGTCTAGGAGGTAATTTAAATTTTGGCACTTCAAGTCAGGACTTTTCAAGCGAATCAAGTCAAAGTGTAGATAAGAATACCTTCTTCAGAATACAACCTAGATTTGGTTATTTTATAGTCAATAATTTTGAAATAGGGATAGCCTTAGATTATACGCAATCAGTTGCTAATATTTTAGTTCAAACACAGCCAGTAACAGATCAGGACAATATAAGATCAACTTTTGGTGTTATACCGTATGTTAGGGGTTATAAATCAATCAATAAAAAGTTGCTTTTATTTGTTCAAGGCGAAGCAGGTTATAATTTTTTTAAATCAGAATTAGAAATTAATTCTAGCAATCTTAATACTTTGACAATCGATACATTTGAACTTGGAGTTAAACCCGGAATAACGTATTTTATTTCAAAAAGAATGGCCTTAGAGGCAAGCTTAGGTGGATTAACTTACGGTAATTCTAATCGAGATTTTGAAAGTAGAAATCCAGATAACACTTTCAACGAAATTAAAAATTCTAGCAATGCTTTCAATTTTTCTATAAACCCCTCTGATTTTCTTTTTGGCTTGTCTTTTTACTTTTAAAATAAAAACCTTTCTAGTTTACTACAAATTAGAAAGGTTTTTTTAATCATTGACCAAAATCTATTTCACCTCAGTCTGCAATACTTTTTTTCCTTCTAAATACCCAACCATAATATCTCCAGAATTTACTTTTCCGACGCCCATAGGTGGTGTTCCTGTTAAAATAAGATCACCAACATTCAAAGTCATTATCGCAGAAACATAAACAATAAGTTCTGGCAACTTTGTAATCATATATGCACTATTGCCTTTTTGAACCTCAACGCCATTAACTTCAAAAGAAAAATTGATATTCTCTACATCGGGATAATTTGCTATCGGATAAAAAGGTGCAATTGGCGTTGCACCGTCAAAACCTTTGGCCAAAGCCCAAGGCCCTTTGGTTTCTCTACTTTTTTCCATGACGTCTTTGGCCGTTAAATCGTTAGATAAGGTAACGGCATCAACGAAAGTTAAAGCATTTTTTAAGGTCGCATTTTTACAAGTTTTACCTATTCTGAAAGCTAATTCTGCTTCATACCAAACATCATTTGAAAAATTCGGTAATACCAAATCTTCATTATGTTCCAAAAGTGTTGTATCTGGTTTTGTAAATATAATTGGCACTACCTTTTCTGAAGGCATTTCACTTAAATCAGTCACGTAATTTTTACCGATGGCTATTATTTTCATTTTACTGGGTTTTGGTTTTAAAGTTTAATTGGTTAGATGGTTAGATGGTTAGATGGTTAGATGAAATCTAAAAAAGCATCTTCAAATCAAGAAATCTTCAATTTTTTTTTGACATTAATTTTCACAAACTAAAATTATTACATTTATATTGACTAATTATCACATTTAAAAATCATCTTTAAATTTTCAAATCAATAAATTTTCAAATTCATTCGACTTTCGACATTTGACTTTTACCAAAAACCTCTAGCAAACTTTTCAAGTTCCCCCTTCGGGCGTTGCACTAAGCGCAGCCGAAGTGGGTTAGGGGGCTCTTACAACTATTGTAAACTCACCAAACTCTTCTCTAAAGTTTCAATTTTAGCTTCGGCATCGGCTTGTTTTTGGTGTTCTATAGCGATTACTTGCTCGGGGGCATTGCTCACAAAACGTTCATTAGATAGCTTTTTTTGAACGGATAGTAAAAACCCTTTGGTGTATTTTAATTCTTCTTCTATTTTTTTAATCTCAGCTTGCACATCAATAGCCCCAGTAATCGGAATAAAATATTCGTTGCTTTTTACTCTAAAAGATAAAGCACCATCAACAGCTTTGTTTGCGTAAGAAATATCAGAAACATTGGTCAATTTTTTAATTACTTCATCCCAGTCTTGTGAAATACTCCCTTCATTTAAAACCGATAGCGTTAAATACTCCTTCATCGGAATATTCTTTTGCTTTCTAATGGTTCTTATTCCTGAAATTACCTCAGTAGCAAATTCGAATCCCGAAATTAAAATTTCATTCACGGGTTTTAATTCCGGCCATTTAGCAACAACTAAAGCCTCTTTTGGTGTGCGTTTTTTAATATGTTGCCAAATTTCTTCGGTTAAAAATGGCATAAAAGGGTGTAATAATATTAAATTATCTTCAAAAATAGCCACAATAGCATCAAACGTAGTTTTATCAATAGGTTGCTGATAGGCTGGCTTTACAATTTCGAGTAACGAAGAGCTATAATCGTCCCAAACTAATTTGTAAATTGCCATTAAAGCATCAGAAATTCGGTATTTGCTAAAATGATCTTCAATTTCTAAAAGTGTCTGATTAAATTTAGCATGGTACCACTCAATTCCTAATTTTGAGGCTTCTGGTTGTGTAAGATCCACAATTTCCCAACCTTGCACGAGTCGGAAACCGTTCCATATTTTATTTGCGAAATTTTTTCCCTGCTGGCATAAGGCTTCATCGAACATTAAATCGTTACCTGCTGCAGCACTTAACAGCAAACCAACACGAACACCATCAGCACCATATTCATCGATAAGGCCTAATGCATCAGGAGAGTTTCCTAAAGATTTAGACATTTTTCGACCTTGTTTATCGCGTACCAAACCCGTTAAATAAACATTCTCAAAAGGTGGTTGATCTCGATATTCATAGCCAGAAATAATCATCCTTGCTACCCAAAAAAACAAAATATCGGGCCCTGTAACCAAATCGTTTGTGGGGTAATAATATTCAATTTCTTTATTTTCTGGTTCTAAAATGCCATTAAAAACACTAATTGGCCATATCCAAGAAGAAAACCAAGTATCGAGCGCATCTTCATCTTGTTTTAAGTCGGATGCCGAAAGCGATTTATTATCAGTTTTTGCAATTGCTTTTTGTAATGCTTCTTCTTTCGTTTCTGCCACTACAAAATCTTCTGCTCCTTCACCGTAGTAATAAGCGGGAATTTGTTGTCCCCACCATAATTGGCGCGAAATATTCCAATCGCGAATATTTTCCATCCAATGACGGTAGGTATTATCAAACTTTTTAGGAAATAGCTTTACCTCTTCGGTTTCTAAAACGGCTTTTATTGCTGGTTGGGCTAAATCTTCCATTTTCAAAAACCACTGATCTGATAAACGAGGTTCAATCACGGCTTTTGTGCGTTCCGAAGTGCCTACTTTATTCAAATGGACTTCCGTCTTCACCAAAAATCCTTTTTCTTCTAATTCTTTTGCAATCTCTTTTCGCACTACAAACCTATCTTTACCCTCGTAATGCAAACCATGGTGGTTTAAAGTCGCATTCGGATTCAAAATATCAATTACTTCTAATTGATGTTTTTCGCCCAGTGCTTTATCATTAATATCGTGTGCAGGCGTTACCTTTAAACATCCTGTACCGAATTCAATATCCACATATTCGTCTTCAATAATAGGAATAACACGGTTGCTAATAGGAACAATCGCATTCTTACCTCGTAAATGAGCGTAGCGCTCGTCATTCGGATTAATACAAATTGCGGTATCACCCAAAATAGTTTCAGGTCTTGTGGTGGCGATTACAAGTGCCCCAGCCCCCAACGGGGGCGTTTTTCCATCTGCATCAACCACTTTGTAGTTTATATAATAAAGATTTCCTTGTTTTTCTTCATAAATCACCTCTTCATCAGACAAAGTTGTGAGGGCTTCTGGATCCCAATTTACCATTCTAAACCCCCGATAAATAAGTCCTTTTTCATATAAATCGACAAAAACTTTAATTACAGAAGCAGACATATTGTCATCTAAAGTAAATTTAGTTCTATCCCAATCGCAGGAACAGCCTAATTTTTTTAGTTGTTCTAAAATAACGCCTCCGTATTCATGCTTCCAATCCCAAGCGTGCTTTAAAAATTCTTCACGTGTTAAGCTGGCCTTATCAATTCCTTGCTCTTTTAGTTTTGCCACTACTTTTGCTTCAGTAGCAATCGAGGCATGGTCTGTTCCTGGAACCCAACAGGCATTTTTGCCCATTAAACGGGCTCTGCGAATCAACACATCCTGAATGGTATTGTTTAACATATGCCCCATGTGCAATACTCCCGTAACGTTGGGCGGTGGAATTACAATAGTGTAAGGCTCTCTTTCGTCTGGTGTAGAATGAAAGTAACCATTGCTCATCCAGTAATCATACCAACGTTGTTCTACTTTTTGAGGTTGGTATATTGATGCTATTTCCATATTTTGGTATAATTTTTGGTTTAAACAGTATGTATCTTTACAAGGAAAATGAGAAACTAAATGTTAAAAGTAGCTTTTTATATCTTTCTGAAATACGAAACAAAAATAAGTAACGTTATTAGATAACAAAAGAATTTTGAGATTCAAGTGAAAATAGTTACATTTGAACCTTACCCAAAACTCGAAATAATGAAAAAAATAGTACTAGTTTTATTTGTTGGCCTATTGGCAATCAGCCTTAAAGCCCAAGAAAAAGCAGCAAAAATCGAATTCAAATCTGATACCGTTGATTACGGTCAAATTGAAAAAGGTGATGATGGAACACGTGTTTTTGAATTTACCAATACGGGTAATGCGCCATTAATCATCAGCAAAGTGAATTCTAGCTGTGGATGCACCATACCTAAAAGTCCTAAAGATCCGATATTACCAGGTAAAACTGGTGAAATTCAAGTAAAATATGACACCCAAAGAGTGGGTCCTATCAGAAAGGCAATCACTGTAATTTCTAATGCAGATACGCCAACAGTTGTATTAAAAATTAAAGGTGATGTAAAAGACGCTGTAGTAGTACAGTAATTTAAAAACCTTAAATTAATAAAACTCTAACCCTAAAAGTTAGAGTTTTTTTTTGCCTCACCTCGTAAAAATATATCAGACAAGGTTATTAAAGCATTAATTGTTTCAAAAAAATTAAAATCTTATAAAAAATAAATATTCTGTATGTTGTTTTGTATGGAATGATTTTTCACTTTTGCAAAAAAATAGTACATGCCAGCATTATCCATTAAAGGTTTATCCATGCCAGAGTCTCCAATCCGAAAATTGGCGCCTTATGCCGAAGCTGCAAAAAGAAGAGGTATTAATGTTATCCATTTAAACATAGGGCAACCCGATATTAAAACACCCGATAGCGCAATTAATGCCATCAAAAATAATACAGTTGATATTTTAAGTTACAGTAAAACAGAAGGTTTTGATTCTTACAGACAAAAATTAGCTGTTTATTATGCAAAACACAATATTCAAGTAACTTCTGATGATATATTAATCACCACAGGAGCGTCAGAAGCCCTATCGTTTGTGATTGGAAGTATCGCCGATGATGGAGATGAAATTATTGTTCCCGAACCTTTTTATGCCAATTACAACAGTTTTTCTATCGCTTTTGGAGCAACTATAGTGCCTATACCTTCTTATATTGAAACGGGATTTGCTTTACCGAGCATTACAGATTTTGAAAAAGCCATTACGCCCAAAACCAAAGCAATTTTAATTTGTAACCCCAACAACCCCACTGGCTATTTATACAGTAAAGAAGAAATTAATCAATTAGCTGAATTGGTAAAAAAGAACGATTTATTTTTTATTGTTGATGAAGTGTACAGAGAATTTGTTTATGATGGCAAAAAACATTATTCTGTTTTAGAAGAAAAAAATTTAGAGCAACATGCTATTCTTATTGATTCAGTATCAAAGCGGTACAGCATGTGTGGTGCTAGAATTGGTTGCATCATATCAAAAAATAAACACTTAAAAAATTCAGTACTTAAATTTATGCATGCGCGGCTATCACCACCGAGTTATGCACAGATAGCCAGTGAAGCTGCGTTAGAAACTCCACAGAGTTATTTTGATGAAGTAATTCAAGAATATGTAAGTCGAAGAAATTTAATGATTCAAGAATTAAAAAAAATTGATGGGATTAAAGTAAATAATCCACAAGGTGCATTTTATTGTATTGTGGAATTACCAGTGAAAAATTCGGATACTTTTGCGCAATGGTTATTAGAAGATTTTAGTATAAACAATGAAACCGTAATGGTTGCTCCCGCTGCTGGATTTTATGCTACAAAGGGTTTAGGTGAAAATCAAATTAGAATTGCCTACATACTTGAAAAACCGACATTAAAAAGAGCGATTCACATTTTAAGTGAAGCACTTCAAAAATATACTCTTCATGAAAATTCAGAAGCACATTTCGCTCAAAAAGTATAATACCTTTGGTATTGAGGCAAAAGCAGCTTTCTTTTGTGAAATTAATACTATTGATGCCCTATCAAAGGCATTACAATTAAACGAATATCCTGAAAAGTTTATTTTGAGTGGTGGCAGTAATATGCTGTTTACCAAAGATATTGATGCCTTAGTACTGTATATCAACATGAAAGGGAAAAAAATTGTTCAAGAAAATACAGACGAAGTTATTATTAAAGTAATGGCGGGTGAAAATTGGCATGAATTGGTGTTATGGACTTTAGAACACAACTATGGCGGACTCGAAAATTTGTCCTTAATTCCTGGTAACACTGGCACCTCACCTATTCAGAATATCGGCGCTTACGGAGTAGAGCTAAAAGATGTTTTTGTAACTTGTGAGGCCATGGAAATAGCAACTCAGAAAATAAAAACATTCACAAAAACCGACTGTAATTTTGGATACAGAGAATCGTACTTTAAAAATGAAGGTAAGGGTAAATATATTATCACATCAGTGCAACTTAAACTTACAAAAAAGAACCACCAACTAAACACCTCCTACGGCTCCATTGATATAGAATTAGCAAAAAAAGGAGTTAAAAGTCCCACTATAAAGACTATTTCTGATGCTGTGATAGCCATTAGAACCAGTAAATTGCCTGACCCTAAAGTATTGGGAAATAGTGGAAGTTTTTTTAAAAATCCAATAATTAACGCCCAAGAATTTGAAGCTTTTTCGAAGAATAATATTGATGCCCCATTTTATAAAATATCAGACAACGAATATAAAATTCCCGCTGGTTGGTTAATAGAACAATGTGGATTTAAAGGAAAAAGATTTGGAGATGCTGGCGTACATAAAAATCAAGCCTTGGTATTGGTAAATTATCACGATGCAAAAGGTTCAGAAATTTTAGCCTTAGCCAATAACATTATAGATGCGGTAAAAAATAAATTTAATATTTGTATTTTACCCGAAGTTAACATCATAAAATAACCCTGATATTAAAAACATCAGGGTTATACCAAACCAAACTAACCAAAATTAAATTTGCGATAACCAGTCGCAAACTTATACCAATATCGAAATTAAATTCGTAACAATCAATTGTTTAAATTTGTGTTACAGAATAAATACGTATTAAACTTAATTTTAGATTTTTTAATAGCGATTTTTTTTAATTCTTTTTCATGAGCGCACCATTACTGGAAAAACACATTATTGAGTTGTTACAAGAACGCAATGAAAAGGCGATTTCGCTTCTTTATGAAAATTATAGCAATACCCTTTATGGTGTTGCTTATAAGGTGGTAAAAGATGATGCTTTGGCGCAAGATGTTTTGCAAGAAAGTTTTGTGAAGATTTGGAAAAAAGCAGATACTTATGATCCCACAAAGGCAAAACTCTTCACTTGGCTTTTTAGAATCACAAGAAATACGGCCATTGACAAATTAAGAAGTGGAAAATCTAAAAGTGATAAAGAAATCCAAATAGACGTTTCTGACGTATATAAGCTAGGTGTTGAAGGTATAAATCCTGAACTGATAGACATGCGTGAAAATCTATTAAAGATAGATTTGAAATATCAAATTGTGTTAGAAGCCTTATTTTTTGAAGGCATGACACAACAAGAAGCAAGTGAAGAATTAGATATTCCTTTAGGTACTATAAAATCTCGATTAAAAATAGGCTTACGCGAATTACGAAAAATATACGGTGAACCTACATTGCTTTTATGCCTAACCTATTTAATATTATAAGATTATGCAAGAAAAAATAAAAATTTTTTTAGATACTGACCTTTTAGAAAAGTATTTATTAGATGCCACTACCGATTTAGAAACACTTCAAGTGGAACGTTATATAGCCATGTATCCAGAGGTTCGTAAAACCTATAATGAACTTCAAGAAAATTTGGAAATATTTGCTAAATCTTATGCCTTGAAGAGCCCAGAGGGATTAAAAGAAAAGATTTTAAGCAACATAAAAGCACAAAATAAATCCAAACGAAAATTTATGAATTATGCTATAGCGGCAAGTTTTGTGGCGATTTTTTGTGCTGCTGCCAGCTATTTCTTCTACCATCAGAATCTTAATTTACAGGAAGAAAATACGGTTGTTACCAATCAAATTAAGCTTCTTGAAGAAGATATGAAACAACGTTTGGAAGATGTAAGAAATCAATTTATTGTTTTGAACAATCCACTAACCAAAAAATACACGGTTACAGGTAATAAAAAAGCTAAAGATTTAAAAGCCGTTGCTTATGTAAATCCAGTTAAAAAATTATCATACATCAACGTTCAAAACTTACCACAACTTAAAGACGATCAGTGTTTGCAAATGTGGGCAGAAGTGAATGGTAAAATGATAAATCTTGGTGTAATTAAAGAAACCAACGATAAAGACAATTTAATGGCGTTGCCTTATGCAAAAAATGCGGTAGGTTATATTACTATTGAGCCTAAGGGCGGTAATGAAACCCCAACCGTTGATAATATTGTTGCCAATATTGCCTATTAAATACCCCTTCTAAATTCTTCAAATAATCCAACAAAAAGGGATTATTTTTGTACCTTTGTGAAAGCAATTTACAAAGAAATTCTCTGTACCAGGTGTTCAAATTTTTTACAGTGCATTATATACCTTTACTAATTGAAGTAGAAGTATAACATTAAAAAAATAAAAATTAACAGATGAAATTAGTACTCATTACCATAGGATTATTAGCACTTGCTTTTGCTGGAATAGCCATTAAAATTTGGTCTAAAAAAGAAGGTAAATTTGCCGGTACTTGCGCAAGTCAAAGTCCATTTTTAAATAAAGAAGGTGAGTCTTGTGGTTTTTGCGGAAAACTTCCTGAAGAACAAGATTGCAAAAAAGAGTTAATTTCATAAAAACTATATTTTTATTCTCCATTTATCAAATTAAACTCCTCATTTGGACAAAAACCAAGATAAATTATTAGATACTATTGCCAAAGCAAAGGCTGGAAGCCAAATTGCGTACAGTACGTTATTAGATACTTTTTGGAATGATGTGTACAGTTTTCAATTGCTACGTACTAAGAACGAAAATGATGCAGAAGATATTACTGTGCAAACATTTTCAAAAGCTTTTGACAAGCTAAATACCTTCGATGAAAGTTATCAGTTTAAAACCTGGTTAATCACTATTTCAAAAAACATACATATTGATTTAATCAGAAAGCGTAAAAACATTCTTGAAAATACAGAGAATAGTTCCGAAGCCATTAAAAAAGTGTTAGATGAAAGTCCGTCTGTTGAAGATCAATTAATTAACGAACAAAATCTTACCACGCTTTTAGAGCATATTAAAAGTTTAAAACCCCATTATCAAAAAATAATTAATCTTAGGTATTTTAATGAGTTAAGCTATGCTGATATAGCCTTAAAATTAAATGAGCCCATAAATAACGTAAAAGTTAAACTGCTTAGAGCTAAAAAGTTATTAGCCTCAGCGATTAAGTCCACAAAATCTTAGGATATTCTTTAAGCTCAGGAACAGACAATTCATCTTACTAGAACCTAAAATTGTTTGTATATTTGTATAAAAAATTGAAGATGAGCAATACGATTTTAGAAAGTGTCGCACCTCCGAAAGGAAAACCAAAATGGTTACGAGTAAAACTACCGACCGGAAAAAAATATACGCAACTTAGAGGACTAGTTGATAAATACAATTTACATACCATTTGCACCTCAGGCAGCTGCCCAAACATGGGCGAATGTTGGGGAGAAGGAACAGCAACATTTATGATTTTAGGCAATATTTGTACGCGTTCTTGCGGTTTTTGTGGTGTAAAAACAGGCAGACCAGAAGCAATAGATTGGGAAGAGCCTGAAAAAGTAGCACGATCCATAAAAATTATGGGTATAAAACATGCCGTGGTAACCTCTGTAGATAGAGATGATATTAAAGACATGGGCTCTATTATTTGGGCTGAAACGGTGCACGCTATAAGACGCATGAACCCTACGACAACCCTAGAAACTTTAATTCCCGATTTTCAGGGAATAGAATCGCATCTAGACCGCATTATTGCGGTAAAACCAGAAGTAGTTTCACACAATATGGAAACTGTTAAAAGGTTAACAAGGGAAGTGCGTATTCAAGCAAAATACGAACGCAGTCTTGAAGTGTTGCGTTATTTAAAGAATCAAGGCATCAATAGAACCAAATCTGGTATTATGCTTGGTTTGGGTGAGTTAGAAGAAGAAGTGATCCAAACCATGCAAGATTTAAGGGATGCAAACGTAGATATTGTAACCATTGGACAATACCTGCAACCGAGTAAAAAACATTTACCTGTAAAAGAATTTATTACCCCAGACCAATTCAAAAAATATGAAGAAATAGGTCTCCAAATGGGTTTTCGCCATGTTGAAAGTGGGGCATTGGTTAGATCATCCTATAAAGCACATAAACATATTAACTAAAACAAAGCTTCTGTTTTGCATCATCATTCAAAATAATCTGAAAAATGATACTAACAGATTATTTTTTAAAATGAAGCAAATAAATATTGGGATTAACGGTTTTGGAAGAATCGGTAGAACTTTAGTTCGTTTATTACAAAACCATCCTAACCTAAACATCACCGCCATAAACGATATGGCCAATACAAAAACATTGGCACATTTGTTAAAATACGACAGTATTCATGGCGTTTTTCCACAAGCCATTTCGGCCACAGACAACAGTATTACAATCGGGAATAAAAAGCCAATTGCTTTTTTAAATGAAAATCATCCCGAAAACATCGCTTGGGGAAATTATGATGTTGATATTGTCATTGAGGCAACAGGCAAATTTAAAACAAGAGAAACGCTAAAATTTCACCTACAAAATGGTGCGAAAAAAGTTATTCTTTGTGTGCCACCAGAAGACGAATCCATAAAAATGGTAGTTATAGGTGTAAATGAAGCTATTTTAGACGCGCAAGATGATATTATTTCAAACGCTTCTTGTACGACGAATAACGCGGCACCCATGCTAAAAGTAATGAATGACCTTTGTGGCGTAGAACAAGCCTACATTACCACCATACATTCTTACACGACCGATCAAAGTCTGCACGATCAACCGCATCGCGATTTAAGAAGATCAAGAGCTGCTGGGCAATCTATTGTGCCAACCACCACTGGCGCAGCCAAGGCATTAACCAAAATATTCCCAGAATTAAACGGATTAATAGGCGGTTGCGGTATTCGCGTTCCTGTGCCTAATAATTCTTTAACGGATATTACTTTGAATGTTAAAAGAGAAACATCAATTCATGAAATAAATCAAACTTTTAAAAAAGTATCAGAGAATTCGTTAAAAAATATCATTTCTTATACAGAAGACCCTATTGTTTCTATCGATGTGAACAATACAAGTTACTCTTGTACGTTTGATTCATTAATGACGTCAGTTATCGGTAAAATGGTGAAGATTATTGGCTGGTACGATAACGAAACAGGTTACAGCAGCAGACTCATAGATTTAATATATTTGATGCAGACTAAATCATATCTTGAAAAATAAATTACAACATATAAAAAACTATTTTTATTTTAGTTTATACTTTTTTTTGTTCATTGGGCAAACATCATTTTCTCAGGAAAATATTGCTTTACGAAAAGAAGTAGAAAAGGAATTTATAAATTCTAGAACCTACAAAAATGAAGATAAGATTGATTTAGCACTTGAGGCGCTTGAAAAAGCATTAAAAACGGCTGAAAAAATTGAAGATCTTAAATTAATCGTTGATTGTTACAATGAGTTTTCACTTTTATACTACAGACTTGATAAAATTGATCAATCTGTTTTATATTGGGATAGGGCTGAAAATTTATTGAAAGATATGCAGTACCCTTATGGAAAAGCAACCCATAAGTACATCGATGGTTTATACCTATATAAACAAGAAAAATATTATCAGGCTAATTTCGAGCTGGACCTTGCCGACCAAATGACGAATGTTCGAAATTTGACCTTACACATTCTACTGGCAAAAGCATTTATTTACTTAGAATTACCAAAATATCAAGAAGCCTTAAAAAATTTCAATTCCTTAATTGTCAATAATGATCCTTTAGAAAAGGATTATATTGCGACTAGAGCTTATGTAGGACTATCTATACTAAGATTAAAAACTGGGGAACCAGAAAACAGCCTGAAATATGCCGAAGAAGGTTTAAAAATAGCGAAGAGAAACAATTTCTATAATGAAATCTTAGAATTAAATGCCTTTCTAGTAAAAGCAAATGAAAGCCTTGGAAACTATGAAACTTCATTGTTCTACAGCAAAAATATTATTGGTATTAAAGATTCTGTTTACAATGAGGCAAAAATAAATACTGAGGCGAAAACGGCAGATAAAATTCAGTTTAACTTTATGAGTGATCAACTGGACTCTAAAGACAAAGAAATTGAAGATTTAAAAGCATCAGGTAACAGAAGTGCTATCACTGCAATTTTAACATCCGCATTTTTGACTATTATTTCTTTATTAGCTATTTCTTTATACAGAAATAATCATATAAAGGTGAAAACCAATGATTTGCTGCAAACTAAAAATAATGAATTAGAAGCTTCCCGAGATGCCGCTGTAAGAGCTATGGAAACCAAAACCAATTTTTTGTCCACGGTTAGCCACGAACTACGAACACCGCTCTATGCCGTTACAGGATTAACGCATTTGTTATTAGAAGAAAACCCAAGCGAAGGTCAAAAAGAACACCTAAAAGCCTTAAAATTTTCAGGCGATTACTTATTGAGTTTCATCAATGATATTCTACAATTAAATAAAATTGATGCCGATAAGCTAGAACCCGTAAATAGTGAGTTCAACCTAAAAAAGGTACTTACCGAAGTGATAAGCTCTTTGCAGCAAAGTGCTAAAGAAAATAAGACAAAAATTGTTTTAGATTACGATGACAACATTCCAAAAAATCTTTTGAGTGATTCCATGAAGCTCTCTCAAATATTGATAAATTTGGTGGGTAACGGACTAAAATTTACGAAGAAAGGTCAAGTTACGGTGATTACAAAACTTCTAAAAAGAATTGATGATACGGTGACTATTTATTTTGAAGTAAAAGATAATGGTATAGGTATCGCGGAAGACCAAGTCATGAATATTTTTGAAAGCTTTGAGCAAGGCTCCATTCAAATTAATAGAGAATATGGTGGCACAGGTCTTGGATTGACAATTGTAAAAAGTTTATTAGGCTTATTTAAAAGCAAAATTCAATTAAAAAGTGAACTCGGCAAAGGCAGTTCCTTTTATTTTGAAATTGAAATGGATTGCAAAAACAATGTTATAGATGATATTCCGTTTGAAATATATCAGGAAGATTATGATTTTACTGGACTTCACCTATTGATTGTTGAGGACAATAAAATAAATCAGGTGATTACAAGAAAAATGTTAGAGAAAAAAGAAATGACCTGCGATATTGCTAGCAATGGAACCGATGCAGTAGAAATGGTCTATCAAAACAGATATGATGCTATTTTAATGGATATTCACATGCCTGGAATTAGTGGTGAAGAAGCCACTATTTTAATAAGAAAATTTAATAGAAAGACACCGATAATTGCCCTAACTGCAATTTCTTTAGATGATAGTTTAGAAAGTTTTTATGCCGCTGGTTGTGATGATGTGGTAACAAAACCTTTTAAACCTGAGGTATTCTATCAAAAAATTGGCGAGAATATTTTTTCTAAGAAGCATCCGCTAAGTTAAAATATTTTACGAATAGCGTCTGCCAAAATCTGCTCACCATTTCCAATAAATACATGCTCAATAGCTATATAATAAAGATGTTGTACTTTACCTTTTAAACGCACATAATCCTTTTCGGTGGTCAAAACAAATTCTTTTGTATTAAAAAAAGTAATTTCTTCTGCTGAAAAAAAGTGATGATCTCTATATTTTAGGTGCATAAGGTTAATATCATTTTTTTCTAAAAATTGTAATAATGGCTCTGGCTTTGCTATCCCAGTAACCAAGGTAATTTGCTTCGTCTTTAAATCCGATAAATTGATGTTTTGATGATTTCCTTTAAGTTGTGTATCATATTTCAAAAAACTGAACAATACCTTTTGATGTTCTAAAGGTTTTAATTTTTTAATAAGGTTTTGTTGGGCATTCTCAGAAATAGTTTCTAGACATTTGGTGACAACAATCAAATCTGCTCTTTTAGCTTCTTTTTTGCTATCTCTTAAATTGCCTGTGGGCAAATACCAATCATCCGAGTATAAACTATCACAAGCCGTTAAAAGAATAGAAAAAGTTGGCTTTACTCTTCTGTGCTGAAAGGCATCATCGAGCAAAATTATGGTTGGCTGCACTGTTTTTTCTAAAATTATAATTCCGTTTCTTCTATCCGCGTCAACAGCAACATTAATTTCAGGGAATTTTGTGTGAATTTGATAGGGTTCATCGCCTAAAATTTCAACAGTGCTGAACTCGTTTGAACTTTGAAAACCTTTTGACTTTCTGCCATAACCCCGACTTAAAACAGCTACTTTCTTTTCGGGACTTAAGAGTCGAACCAAAAACTCAATCATCGGCGTTTTTCCAGTCCCACCAGCACTCAAATTCCCTACACAAATGATTGGGGTTTTAAAAGCCTTTGAGGATAAAGATCCAACATCAAACAAAAAATTTCTAAGATATACTACCAAGGCATACCCTAACGAAATAGGAAAAAGGAAAAATCTTAATACTCGCATCGATAACGAAAATATAATATTTTATCTTTGAAAAATAGATAAACCTTTAAAATGATTGTAAAAGATATTACAAACCTATTAGAAGAACTAGTGCCACTAGCTTACGCCGAAGATTTTGACAATGTGGGATTATTAGTTGGCGATGCTCAAGCAGTGGTTTCTGGCGTATTGGTTACCCTTGATACTTTAGAAAATGTGGTTGATGAAGCCATCGCAAAGAATTGTAATTTGATTGTGAGTTTTCATCCTATTATTTTCGGTGGATTAAAAAAAATTACCGGTACTAATTACGTGCAGCGCGTGGTAATAAAAGCAATTCAAAATAATATTGCCATTTACAGTATGCACACGGCTTTAGACAATTCGCAATACGGCGTTAATGCGAAAATAGCCGAAGTTTTAGGACTAATTGATACAAAAATTTTAATTCCACAAAAAGGAACCGTAAAAAAATTAACCACCTATGTACCAAAAAAAGATGCTGAAAAATTAAAAAAAGCTTTATTTGAAGCTGGTGCGGGAAAAATGGGTAATTACAGCCATTGTAGTTTTAGTGTCGATGGTATAGGTTCTTATAAAGCAGGAGAAAATGCAAATCCAAGCATCGGAAAAATAGGAGAAACGCATTTTGAAGCCGAAAATCAGATCAACATCACTTTTGAAAAAGCCTTTGAACATCAAATTATAAAAGCTTTACGAGACAACCACCCGTATGAAGAGGTGGCTTACGAACTAGAAACTCTAGAAAACTACAATCAAAATATTGGAATTGGGTTGATTGGTTCACTAGAAAACGCTATCACTGAACAAGAATTTTTAGCTTTTGTGAAAGAAAAGATGAATGCTTTATGCATACGCCATTCAGAATTTTTGAACAAACCTATCAAAAAAGTAGCTGTTTTAGGTGGTAGTGGGGCCTTTGCGATAAACGCTGCAAATGCAGCAAATGCTGATATTTTTATTACTTCTGACTTAAAATACCATCAATTTTATGAGGCAGAAGGTAGGATGCTTATTGCCGATATCGGACACTATGAAAGTGAGCAGTTTACAAAAAATTTATTAGTTGACTATCTTACGAAAAAAATCCCTAATTTTGCAGTCCGTTTATCGGAAAGTAAAACAAATCCCATCAAGTATTTTTAATATATGGCAACAAAAACAGAAACAACGGTAGAACAAAAATTAAGAGCATTATACGATTTGCAATTAATTGATTCTAGGGTTGATGAAATACGCAATATTAGAGGTGAATTACCTTTAGAAGTAGAAGATTTAGAAGATGAAGTTTTAGGTCTTAAAACTAGAATTGAAAAATTAAAATCGGATGTTGAAACAGTCAATTACGAGATTAATGGCAAAAAGAATATGATTGATGATGCCAAAGCTTTAATGAAAAAATACACCGAACAACAAAAAAATGTTCGTAACAGTAGAGAATTTAATTCTATTACCAAAGAAGTTGAATTTCAGGAATTAGAAATTCAATTAGCTGAAAAAAACATTAAAGAATTTAAAGCGCAAATAGATCAAAAGAAAGCTGTTATGGCTGACACTAAAGAGCGCCACGGAGAACGTGAAACGCACTTAAAGCACAAAAAAAACGAATTAAACGCTATTCTAGCTGAAACTGAAAAAGAAGAAAAAGCATTATTAGCAAAATCAGTAGAATACCAAAACCAAATTGAAGAACGTTTGGTTTCTGCTTACAAACGCATCAGAGCCAATGTAAAAAATGGTTTGGCGGTTGTTGCTATCGAAAGAGGTGCTTCTGGAGGATCATTCTTTACCATTCCACCACAAGTACAGGTAGAAATAGCTTCACGCAAAAAAATTATTACAGATGAACACAGTGGTCGTATTTTAGTAGATCCTGTTTTAGCTGAGGAGCAACAAGAAAAAATGCAAAAACTTTTTTCTAAATTGTAAGAAGTTTAGAATATACAGATATTTAAAAACCTGGGCTTTGCTCGGGTTTTTTTGTGATTAATTTTTAAACTCAACATTAATCGCTTAATTTAGGGCTAAAGAAATATGATGTTAGCAAAACTGAAATTTATACTGCTCATGGCCTATTTTAGCTCTTCCATTAATTGCATTATGGCTCAAGAACTAGCAGACTTTCAATGGAAAAACAGGGTTTTATTGCTTGTAGATAGCGATGTAAATTCTGAAAATATAGAACAACAAATAGCAGTTTTTAAAAACGCTACGGAAGCTTTTGAAGAGCGGGATTTAGTCTATTTTATTATTACGCCTAAAGGCGTTTACAGCAGTGAAAAAAAACCAATAAAGCTCGGCGGCATTGATACCTATCAAAAAAATAACTTCAAAGGACTCATTTTATTAGGCAAAGATGGTGGTATAAAATTAAAAGAATCCTTTGTTGTCTCTACCGAGACTATTATTGCTTTAATTGACTCCATGCCGATGCGGCGGAGTGAAAAAAAATCTCAGTAGTGAACAATATTACAACAAACTCAGCATCAAATGCTCCACTTCTTTACTATCCCATTTTTCTTCAATGTTTGGGAATTTCAAGACCTCTTGCATAATCGCTTCCTGAACATCGCCTTCGGCTAAGGCTTCTGCATAAGGCCTAGCAGAAAAAGTAACTCTAGAATACACAGGCACCCATTTCTCTGGATGTTTGGATGCAAAATGTTTTTCTATTTTTTTCTGCAATAGAAATTTAGGATCAGCGGTTTTGCTGCTCATTTCTTTGAAATTCCGGTAACTCAATTCTGCGATAGCATCGGCATTCGGTTTACGTTCTTTTTCAAATTCCTGAAAAATAGCTTCCCAATTATTGCCATGTTTTTTCATGATGCCATTTAAAGCAAAAATATCCTCGAAGCCAGCGTTCATCCCTTGTCCATAAAAAGGTACAATAGCATGCGCTGAGTCGCCTACCAAGGCTACTTTGTCCCAATAAGTCCAAGGAAAACATTTCATCGTTACCATGGCACTGGTCGGATTTTTAAAGAAGTCGCCGATTAAATTTTCTATGTCTTGCATTACATTAGGAAAATAGGTCGTGAAGAAACTTTTCGCTTCTTCTTTGGTCTTAATATTCTCAAAAGATACTTGACCCTCGAAAGGCATGAATAGCGTGCAGGTGAAACTACCATCCAAATTTGGCATGGCAATTAACATAAACTTTCCACGGGGCCAGATATGAAAAGAATTTTTATCTAATTTATAAGAACCGTCTTCATCTGGGGCAATGGTTAATTCTTTATAACCAACATCGATGAAATCTTGTGAATAATCAAACCTGCTTCTTCGTTGCATTTTATGGCGGACTCTTGAAAAAGCTCCGTCACATCCAAAAATTAAATCGTATTGATACTCTTGCCACTCCCCTTTTTCGGTTTCGCCTGTATATAATTTGGCTGTTGGGAGATCAACATCCCACACTTTTTCATCAAATTTAAAAGTTACGCCTTCGTTTTCGGCTAAATCAATCATCTTCCGATTGAGAATTCCCCTTGAAATAGACCAAATAGCCTCTCCTTCTTTACCGTACTTTTGATAGTATTCTGGTTGGCCAACAAGGTGTATGGCTCTTTTATCTAAGGGGATCGCTATTTTTTTTATTTCAGGCTCAATTCCGACTTCAATTAGCGCATTCCAGCCCCTATTGCTCATGGCAAGATTTATAGATCGCCCAGAAAATTCGACCTCTCGAATATCTGGCCTGCGGTCATAAACGGTAATTTGGTGTCCCCATTTTCTAAGATAAATGGCCAATAAAGAGCCGACTAAACCTGAACCAATTATGGCAATGTTTTTTGAAGTTTGTATCATTTTAATATATTCGAGAAAACAATTTTAAGTATTGAAACTAAAAATCCTTCACTTTTTATTGCGAAGGACTTTGTTAATGCTAAAAGTTATAAAACAGTTTGAGACCTAATCTATTCTAAAATGCCATCAACGATACCGTAAGCCACTGACTCTTCTGCACCCATCCAATAATCACGGTCAAAATCTTTTAAAACTCTTTCGTAATCTTGACCACAATTTTCCGCTAAAAGTCTTGCACTCAGTTCTTTTGTTTTAATAATTTCTCTTGCCTGAATTTCAATATTAGAAGCTTGTCCTCTAGCACCGCCACTAGGCTGATGAATCATTACTTGCGCATGAGGTTGAATAAAGCGTCTTCCCTTTTTACCTACAGATAATAAAATAGAACCCATAGATGCGGCTAAACCGGTACAAATTGTTGACACCGGACTTTTTAGCGATTTTATGGTATCATACATCGCAAAACCCGAAGTTACATAACCTCCTGGGCTGTTAATGTACAACTGAATTTCTTTATTATTCTGCATGTCTAAGTACAACAAACGATCTATCACGTGTTTTGCAGAATTGTCATCGACCATTCCCCAAAGAAAGACTTTGCGTTCGTCTAATAATTTCTCGTCTATAGTTTCTTGTATTTTTCCTTTTTTTGAACTCATTTTTCTTATTCTTATTGAATTTCAAAATTAATCAAAATAATGCTGAAATTCTTACGGATTTTAAAAAACTATCTTCAAAAGCATTTATCTTTGAAAAAAAGAGTTGTCAGTCGTTAGTTCAAAGTTGTCAATAAAAAACTTTAAGCCTTAAACTCATGCTTTTTAAACTGAAAATACATAATTATGAAAAAAATAAGTATACTTTTATTAGCAGCAATCTTAACATTAACAGCCTGTAAACAAGAAAAAAAGCAAGAAACTGAAACTCCAACTCCCGAATTAACTATTTTAGAGAAAGTAGCTTATGCCCACGGTTTTGAAGCTTGGGAAAATGTGAATGAAATACAATTCACTTTTAACGTGGAGCGAGATACTAGTCATTTTGAGCGTAAATGGACATGGAATACCGTAACTAATCAAGTTTCAGGAGCGAGTATGGGCGAAAACACCACTTATAATCGTAAAAATATAGACTCAACCAATACAAAAATCAATGCTGCCTTTATCAACGATAAGTTTTGGTTGCTTGCTCCCTACCAATTGGTTTGGGATGCTCATAATTTTTCCCATGAACACACGGCAGTATCTGTTGCTCCAATCAGCAAAAAACCAATGCAAAAAATCACTATTGTTTATGGTTCCCAAGGTGGTGCTACTCCAGGTGATGCTTATGATTTTTATTTTGAAGATGATTATATTTTAAAAGAATGGATTTTTAGAAAAGGAAACCAAACTGAACCCTCCATGACAACCACTTGGGAAGATTATGTTGATATCGAGGGCTTAAAAATCGCTACATCACATAAAAAAGATGGTGAGAATTTTAATTTACATTTTACGGGAATTGTGGTTAAATAGCATTTTATGAAGTATAATTACTTTATTTTATTACTTAGTTTTGTAGGCTTTCCTCAAAATGAAAAACAAGCGGTAATTTATGATAAAGATGATCGCGAACCCATTGAATTTGTTAGCATTTACAATTCTTAAGATTATACTACAAGTAACGAAGATGGTATGTTTTCTTTTAATTCCGCTTTAGATTCCATTTATTTTTACAAAGTGGGTTACGATAAACTCAGAACTTCATTTGATAAAATTCGGGATACCGTTTATCTTGAAAGAAGTGTTTTCGAGTTAGCCGAAGTTATAGTAACCAATGAAAAAAGCTTATTTCAAAAAATAAATGATTCTCTAAGAAATAATTACTCTTTTGAACCCTACAACGAAAAGTTCTTGTTACGAGGTGTCCTTAAATATAATGATAGTATCGTAAGAATACAAGATATTCAAGGAAAGCTAAAACGTAAGACTCTAATTTATACAAGCGGGATAGAAATTGCTAAAAAAGATTTCGAAGTTGAAATTACCAATATGCGTAAAATTGGGATTTTAAGTGACCAAAATGATGCTTATTTTATTTTCCCTTCCTTCCATGTACTATTACTTCAATTTTTGCCTTTCAGTATCGTTGCAGATCATTTTGATTCACAAGAGCAGCCTTTTGACAAGGGTACTAAAATTAGATGGAATTTCGCATCAAATCATTTGGATAGTCTTGGGACTTCTAAGGGATATTATGTTGTGAACACCAAAAATTACGCTATTGAATATCTGGAACATCATAGAATAAATGTTGAAAATAATTATCAACCCTTAAACAATGTAAAATATAGAACAGAGAATTACCAAACCCAAGTCTATTTTTCGAAAGATGAAACTTCTAAAAAGTACTTTATAAACTATGCTAAATTTAATACCAGATTAAAAGTTACAGATGCTGATAACACCTTCACGTCTTTTTACGATTTAGAATTTATATTAATAACTTCGGATAATTTTAAGGACATGAAAGTGAAGTCTAATATCAATGAAAATAAAGACATTTTTAAATTATATCATCGCTATGATGAGGAATTCTGGAATCAAGAAAATCAG
>JBGSQM010000062.1:0-49459 GCA_041738035.1 Cellulophaga sp. | reverse complement strand
CAAAATAATTGGACTAAAATATAATTTTCAGTAGTCATTAGTTTCTCAATTTAGAAAGTTCAACAAATAATTTTTTTTCTTCTTCCGTTAAGTTTTCAGGATTTTTAATTTTTAAGGTAATGTATAAATCACCAAAAGTATTCTCTTGCTTGTAAACGGGAAGTCCTTTTCCTTTTATTTTTATCTTCTTGTCCGTTTGCGTTTCAGGACTTATTTGGACTCTAATTTTACCATTTAAGGTGTCAAACAATACTTCTTTGCCCAGAATAGCATCATACAAACTAAATTTCTTCTGTTTTGTAAAGGTCATTCCCCAAACGCTTATAAATAGGGTCTTCACTAATCGTAAAAGTGATGAATAAATCACCCTTAGGACCACCATTAACGCCTTCGTTGCCTTGACCTTTAATTTTTATGGTTTGTCCGTTTTCTATTCCTGCGGGAATAGTAATTCGGATTTTTTTAGTACCAATATCAATGACTTGTTTTTGAGTTTCTAAAATATCTTTAAAATTCAAACTTAAAGTAGCATTGAAATCTTGACCTTTAAATTGGGTGGTGCGCTGACGATTTCCTCTCGGCTGTTGTTGCCCAAACATGGATTCGAAAAAATCTGAAAAATCACTATCTTTATAGCCTTGCGAGCCATAGTTAGGCCTATTTTGACTTGATCTTTGTTGTCGCTCTGCATTTTCATAAGCATCCGCATGTTGCCAATCTTTACCGAACTTATCATATTTTTTACGCTTTTCAGTATCGCTCAAAACCTCATTAGCCTCATTAATTTGCTGAAACTTTTCTTTAGCTTTTTCATCATTCGGATTTAGGTCAGGATGGAATTTGCGAGCCATTTTTCGGTACGCATTCTTAACATCAGCTGCTTTGGCATTCTTGTCGAGCCCTAAAATTTTATAATAATCTACAAACTCCATTTGAGGTTAATTTATTTTGACTACTAAGTTACCTTTTTTAAAACAGAAAGAATATGCTAAAAATCATATCCTTTGAAAATTTATTGCTTATTTTCAGCTTAACCAGTAAAAGTAAACTCTCAATTTATAACGTCAATTTTGTTACTCCAGCCCTAAAGGGAGCAAAATTGACTAAAATTCGTAGAAAAAGTCCACCCTTTAGGGTCGGGAAAATGACTTTTTCGGCACTCTTTGGTTTATTCTTTTTAAACTGGTATCATAGCAGATACGCAAAAAATTAATTATTGAAAGTCATTTAAAACCTAAAGTTTGTCAATTCTTTAATTTTGTAATCGCCAATAACTTCCCCACTATCAACAAATTTTTTTTATTTATTGTTGATTACTTTCGGTAAGCTTAGTTTTATCTTTCCCCAACACTTGCTATATTAGCCACTCTTTCGAAGAAACGCCAAATATGTCAGAAAACACGCAATATACCGAAGATAATATCCGCTCATTAGACTGGAAAGAACATATTCGTCTGCGACCGGGAATGTATATTGGCAAACTCGGTGATGGTTCGTCAGCTGATGACGGTATTTATATTCTTTTAAAAGAAGTAATTGATAACTGTATTGACGAATTTGTCATGGGTTCGGGTAAAACAATTGATATTATCATCAAGGATAATTTGGTCAGTGTTCGCGATTACGGTCGTGGTATTCCGCTTGGTAAAGTGGTTGATGTAGTTTCTAAAATGAATACTGGAGGAAAGTATGACTCCAAAGCCTTTAAAAAATCTGTAGGACTTAACGGAGTAGGTACAAAAGCAGTAAATGCTTTATCTACCTTTTTTAAGGTAGAATCGTCCCGAGAGAATATGCTAAAAACAGCCGAATTTCATCAAGGAAATTTAGTGGCTGAAGAAGGACCTGAAGAAAGTACAAAAAGAAAAGGAACAAAGGTTTCTTTTATTCCTGATGAAGTAATCTTTAAAAAATACAAGTATCGCAATGAATATATTGAGCGTATGCTCAAAAATTATGTGTATCTAAACCCAGGATTAACCATCATTTTTAACGGAGAGAAATTTTATTCAGAAAATGGACTTAAAGATCTTCTAGAAGAAAATAACAACGTAAACGATATGTTGTATCCTGTTATTCATTTGAAAGGAGAAGATATTGAAGTTGCCATTACACACAGTAAAACCCAGTATAGCGAAGAATATCACTCTTTTGTAAACGGACAAAATACCACTCAAGGAGGAACGCACCAAGCGGCCTTTAGGGAAGCTTTGGCTAAAACTATAAGAGATTTTTACGGTAAAAATTACGATTCTTCAGATATTCGGAAGTCCATTATTTCGGCTATTGCCATTAAAGTAACAGAGCCTATTTTTGAGAGTCAGACGAAAACAAAATTAGGTTCAACGGATATGGGAGGAAATTTTCCTACCGTAAGAACTTATATCAACGATTTTATAGGTACCAAGTTAGATAATTACTTGCATAAAAACCCGGATACCGCTGAAAAGCTGCAACGTAAAATTATGCAAGCCGAGAAAGAGCGAAAAGAGCTTTCTGGCATTAGGAAACTCGCTAGAGATAGGGCTAAAAAATCGAACTTACATAATAAAAAACTGAGAGATTGCCGAGTACATTTAGCAGATACTAAAAACCCTAGGTATTTAGAAAGTACCCTTTTTATTACCGAGGGAGATTCTGCTTCTGGTTCTATTACCAAATCGCGCGATGTAAATACGCAAGCGGTATTCAGTCTTAGAGGAAAGCCTTTAAATTCGTACGGGATGAGCAAAAAAATCGTGTATGAAAATGAGGAGTTTAACCTGTTGCAAGCGGCATTGAACATAGAAGACTCCATGGAAGATTTGCGTTACAACAATATTGTAATCGCTACAGATGCCGATGTGGATGGTATGCACATTCGTTTGTTATTGATTACGTTTTTCTTGCAGTTTTTTCCTGAATTGATCAAAGAAAATCATTTATACATTTTACAAACGCCTTTATTTAGGGTCCGGAATAAAAAACAGACTTTTTATTGTTACAGCTCAGAAGAAAAGCAGACGGCCATGGACACCTTGTCTGGAAAGCCTGAAATTACACGTTTTAAGGGACTTGGAGAAATATCACCTGACGAGTTTAAACATTTCATTGGCGACGATATTCGTTTAGAACCTGTTATGCTAGACAAAAACATGTCCATAGAAAACATGTTAGAATTTTACATGGGTAAAAATACACCAGACCGTCAAAAATTTATTATAGAAAATCTTAAAGTAGAGCTAGATATCATTGAGTCTAACTAAATATAAACCTAAATAATACGCATCTTTCTAGATGGAGGAGAACGAAGAACTGAACGAAGAAAATACAAACAATCAAGAGCCCTTAGAACCACAGGATACTACTCAAGATTCCCTTACTAAAGTAACGGGAATGTACAAAGATTGGTTCTTAGATTACGCTTCTTACGTAATTTTAGAACGTGCTGTACCTGCCATAGAAGACGGCTTTAAGCCAGTACAAAGGCGTATTATGCATGCCCTGAAAGAGCTAGATGATGGCAGATACAATAAAGTAGCCAACGTTGTTGGGCATACCATGCAGTACCATCCCCATGGAGATGCAAGTATTGCAGATGCCATGGTGCAGATTGGTCAAAAAGAATTATTGATAGATACACAAGGAAACTGGGGAAATATTCTTACGGGCGATGGTGCTGCGGCATCACGTTATATTGAGGCCAGACTTTCTAAATTTGCTTTAGAAGTAGTTTTTAGTCCTAAAATAACCGACTGGCAATCCTCTTATGATGGTCGTAAAAAAGAACCTGTTAACTTACCAGTTAAATTTCCCTTGCTATTAGCACAGGGTGCAGAAGGTATTGCTGTAGGACTTTCAACCAAAGTATTACCACATAATTTCATTGAGTTGATAGATTCTTCTATTAAATATTTGAAAGGACAAAAATTTACGATTTATCCCGATTTTCCTACGGCTGGAATCATTGATATTGCTGGTTATAATGATGGGGAAAGAGGAGGCAAAATTAGAGTGCGTGCCAAAATATCCCAATTAGATAAGAATACATTGGTTATTAACGAAATACCCTATGGCACTAATACCTCTACTTTAATAGACTCAATCTTAAAAGCAAACGAAAAAGGCAAAATAAAAGTACGAAAAATAGAGGACAATACCGCCGCTGATGTAGAAATTTTAATACACTTACCGTCAGGTTTGTCCCCAGATAAAACTATCGATGCACTTTATGCTTTTACGGCTTGCGAGTCTTCCATTTCGCCTTTAGGATGTATTATTGAAGATAACAAACCTTTATTTATTGGCGTAACAGAAATGTTGAAGCGGTCTTCAGATTATACGGTAGAATTGTTAAAGCAAGAGCTTGAAGTACAATTGAGCGAGCTTGAAGAACAATGGCATTTTGCATCTTTAGAGCGAATATTTATCGAAAACCGTATTTATCGTGATATTGAGGAAGAGGAAACTTGGGAAGGGGTTATTAGGGCTATCGATAAAGGTTTAAAACCTTATACCAAACATTTAAAACGCCTAGTTACCGAAGATGATATTGTTCGTTTAACGGAAATAAGAATTAAACGCATCTCTAAATTTGATATTGACAAGGCGCAGCAACTCATTGATGGTTTGGAAGAAAGGATTGCCGAGGTTAAGCATCACTTAGCTAATTTGATAGAGTTTGCCATTAATTATTTTAGAGATTTAAAAACAAAATATGGGAAAGGTAGAGAACGCAAATCTGAAATCCGTGTTTTTGATGATATTGAAGCAACGAAAGTGGTGATTAGAAACACAAAACTTTATGTAAATAGAGAAGAAGGTTTTGTGGGAACATCTTTAAAACGAGATGAATATGTGGATGATTGCAGCGATATAGACGACATTATTATCATTACCAAAAATGGTGAAATGATGATTACAAAAGTTGTTGAAAAAACATTTATAGGCAAGAATATTATTCATGTTGCAGTTTTTAAGAAAAAGGACAAGCGCACTATTTATAACATAGTCTATAAAGATGGCAAAGGTGGTGCTAGTTATATTAAAAGGTTCAACGTTACGGGCGTAACAAGGGATAAAATGTACGATTTGTCCAATGGTAGTCCAAACTCCGAAATACTTTATTTTTCAGAAAATCCTAATGGAGAGGCGGAAGTTATTACTGTTTTGTTGAGACAAGCTGGAAGCATCAAAAAGCTCAAATGGGATATTGATTTTTCGGATGTGTTAATCAAAGGAAGAGCGTCGAAAGGGAATTTAGTGACAAAATACGCCATTAAGCGCATCGAATTAAAAGAAAAAGGGGTTTCTACCTTAAAGCCTCGAAAAATTTGGTATGATGAAATAGTCCGTCGATTAAATGTGGATGGAAGAGGAGAGTTGTTAGGTGAATTCAAAGGGGAAGATTTATTGCTCATTGTAACACAAAAAGGAATTGTAAAAACCATCTTACCTGAACTTTCGGTTCATTTTGATGAAGATATGATTGTTTTAGAAAAATGGATTCCTAATAAACCTTTGTCCGCCATTTATTATGACGGGGAGAAAGAGCGTTATTACGTAAAACGTTTTTTAATTGAAAGTGAAAATCGAGAAGATGTATTTATTTCAGAGCACCCAAAATCTGTTTTAGAATTGGTCACGACCGATTGGAGACCTGTAGCTGAAATTGAGTTTGCGAAAGTAAAAGGTAAGGAAGTAAAACAAAATCAAATAATTGATATAGAAGATTTTATAGCTGTTAAGGGAATTAAAGCTTTAGGTAATCAGTTGACTGCGGATAAGGTGAAAAACATCAATTCTTTAGCGCCTCTTGAATATGTAGAGCCTGAGCCTATCGCAACAAGTGATATGGAAGTTGTAGATGAAGAAGATATATCTGATGAGACTGAATCAGATTTAAACGTTTCTGGACAAGATGAGGGTAGTCCTAAAAATAAAAAAAATAACGATGATAACAGTCAACCAACTTTATTTTAGTTTAAAAACTAGTCGAAAAGGTTAAACAAACTATTTTTTTAAAACTATTAATAGTATTTTTAACAAAAAAATTGAATTTTATGGATTTAACGAACCCCCTAGTCTATGGCGTTCCTTGTTTTATTGCCTTTATTTTATTGGAATTAACCTATAGTAAAACGCATGATGACCACCACGACTTATACGATTGGAAAGATTTATTCGCAAGTGGTTTCATGGGCGTTGGCTCAGCAATTTTAGCAGCTTTATTGAAAGTTTTTTCAGCAATAGTGATATTTACTTATGTATTCAACCTTTTTAATCCTTTAGTTGACGGTGTTCACACAAATGTTTTAGGTTATACGGCCTTTGGTTATGTTTGGTATATTTGGATTATTTGTCAATTAGCTGATGATTTTACCTATTATTGGTTTCACAGAGCAAACCACGAAATTCGTTTGTTATGGGCCGCGCATATTGTGCACCATTCTTCCGATAATTTTAATTTAGGCACTGCGGTTCGGAATGGTTGGTTTACGCTTTTGTATAAGCCTTTATTCTATATGTGGATGCCAGCGATAGGCTTTCCTCCCGAAATGGTCGTTTTTTGTTTAGGGATTGAAGCTTTATGGCAATTTCAATTACATAGCGTTTTAGTGCCTAAATTAGGTTTTTTAGAGAAATTCATGAATACACACACAATGCACCAAGCGCACCATGCTCAAAATGTAGAGTATTTAGATAAAAATCACGGAGGGTTTTTAAATATTTTCGATAAAATGTTTGGTACTTGGATAGAACTTGATGATACTATCGACGTGAAATACGGAGTTATTCACGCTCCGAATTCCAATAACCCTATTGTTATTTTAACCCATGAGTTTAAAGATATTTGGAATGATTTAAAAAAATCGCCTATACTTTCCCATAAGTTAATGTATATATTTGGTCCTCCAGGTTGGAGTCATGATGGCAGTACTATGACGGTAAAACAGCAGCAGCGTTTGTTTAATGAGCATAAATCATCGAACCCTAATATTGTGTATAGTAGGCCTAATTAGCATTCAATTTAAGCCCCATGATTGAAGCAATTAAAGTACCTATAAAAAATAAACGCCAAAAGTCTGCCGGTTCTTTGAACACAAAAATCCCCATTAAAACGGTGCCCACTGCTCCAATGCCAGTCCAAACAGCATAAGCGGTTCCTATTGGGAGTTCTTTGGTTACTTTTACAAGAAGTAGCATACTGATAATCAGGCAGAATAAAAAGCCAATGTACCAGTATGTAGCTGTAATTCCTGAAGATTCTTTAGCTTTTCCTAAACAGGAGGTAAAACCAACCTCAAAAAGTCCTGCAATAATCAATAAAAACCAATTCATATTTTTTTGAATTAATTGTTTACGGTAATCTCTACTTTTTTTCCTTTTGATTTAAAAGTTAATTGGTCGTTTAACCTACTGGGTTCAATGTTGCTGTTAACCACTTCGTACTTTTTTTCTCCTATCTTTTGGGGTAGTATTATTTCAAGTTCCCACTCTGGGTTATCTTGAGTGATTTTTAACTGTAGTTGTCCATTACTTTTTTCGTAAAAAATAGAAACCGCGTTATCAGAAACCAAAACATTTTCTAAAGAAGCTTCCTTCCATTCGTCTGGCATTTGTGGTTTTATAACTATTTTTTTCTGAGCAGCTTGAGGTTGAATGCCAAAAAACTGTTGTACAACCGGGATAGCGAAACTATAAATATTCCAAGCCTGAGCTATCATTCCGTAATCTGGTGAAACTTCGTACATACTTCCTGGTAGGGCATAACTAAAGGTTCTTGATATGCGTTTTAAATAATTTAGGGCTTCATTCGGCCGCCCATAATTGTTCTCAGCAATGGCTTGCACACCTGTGGGCAAAGTCATAACGGCTCCTGTATAAGAGAATATTTTACTTCCTTTAAATGAACCATCGTCAGATCCTGCGGATTCATCACGATCTATTCCTGTAACAAAAACACCAAAAGGGTTTACGAATTGCTCCGCTATTTTTAATGCTTTAATGGCTTTTTCTGGATCTGCTATTTGCATTTCCATAGGGGTATTTACTACCCAATTGTGGTGTAAGACGAATGGTCTTGGTACTTTTGAAGGATTATCTAAAATGGACAACTTTGTTTGCTTTAGTTCTGCAACTGCCCAGGGTTTGTTTAAAGTATCTGCTCTAATGATGGCATCTTCAATTAAGTGCAGTGCTTGTTGGTCAGTTCCAATAAAATCTGCATAAGAGTTGAATTCTTCGGACCAGAATTCGGTGTTAATTTTATGTTTTAAAAGGCTTGCGGTTTTTTCATATTCTTCCGCTAAAGCACTCTTTCTTAGTATTTTAGCCATTTTTGAAGCATCACTAAAAGCTCTTTGGGTATAGGTAGCAACATCAATCATTTCGCTATCTAATCCGTGAATCTCCATCATTCCAAAGCCATCAGGAAATAAATTACCATTGGTATCATTTTCTTTGAGCAACCAAGTGAGACCTTTTTCTATCGTATTAAAATATTTTTCAAGAAACGCTTTGTCTCCATTCCATTGGTAAATTTCCCAAATTAGGGACGCAAATTGAGGTGTTTCATTGATATTTCCTTTATTAAATACGGCTCCATTGGTAGATACTTCATGAATAATCCGTCCGTTACCATTCGTAACTTCGGATAAGCTATCTAACAATTGAATGGTATTGTAAACTGCGTCTTTTTGACCAATAGCCATATATCCTTTCAGCGCATATTCGCTATCAACTCCAAACCACCAAGGATAATCTGGGATTCCAGCAGTAATTCCACTACCAATTTCAGGAACTGTTCTCACCAACCAATCACTATTATATTTAAGCCATTCAAAGGTTTCTTGTAGTTGTTTATCGGGGATTGTTAATTTGCTTTGCGAAGCCAATTGTTGGTATCGCAATTGCTTTTCTTTAAAATAATCAAGGCTATTTTTGTGGATATTTTTATAGGTAGATAGGGCTTCATTTTCTGAGGTATAAGAACCCGCAATGACAAATGCTATCGTCTTTTTTTCTTTTGCAGAAAGGTTTATATCATAACTAAGCATAGCCGCTGCGCCTTTGCCAGAATATTTGTAAGCTGCTGTTTTTTGGCCAATAGATTTATTTGATGAACCAAAAGTTACAAACCAGGGATTTTTGTCGTCTTTTATTACCCAACTATCATTTTCAGCATTGTACATAGCATTATCTGGTGCATCTATCATATTTGTGCGCTCCCCAAGCCAAGTAGGTCGCAAATCGCTATAACCAGTAAAATCAAAAGTAAAATTTTGTTCTTTATTATCTAAATTTTTTAGGATGAACTGAACTATAATTCCTTCTTTATCATCAGGTGCAAATTGCCAACGCTCAATGGAAAGATTATTATTTTTTAATTCATAAAGGTGCTGATTGGCAAAAGGAAAATTGGTGAATACAACCGCTTTTTCTAAAGGGATAATTTCATTGCTTATATTTAAATCGACTTTAAATCCGTCCATCAATTTAATAGGGTGATTCCAAATTCCACCCATTTCACCTGAAATATGCCAGCCAATTTCGGGAAAAGTGCCATCTTGATGCCCGACCATATACACTCTGTTTCCAGCTGTAACGTAAGGAGAATTTAAATAAGCTGTTGTGCCTAAAATTCTTGGAGTATTTTGACTTAAAGTTTTAAAATTTTCAGTTTTTACCGCTTCTTTACAACTGCATAATAAAATTAAAAAGAATAAGGCGTAGTGGGTTTTCTTCATGGAAAATAAGGTTCAGGTCAATTTAAGAAACTAATGGTCAATAATTAAGTTCTTAAAAGCTTGTTAACAAAGTTCAAGATAGCGCAAAAATGCTTAGCGACAAAGACTTATCAATCAGTTTTAACAGCTGTGCCTTTCCCTTTATTCGATTTACCAACCAAACCATATTCAAAAACATAAGAATTGGGAGTTGTAGAAAGTATTTTATAGTGAATTGGTGTTTTTTTGTCACTAGGCTCTACCACAAATTCACAATTGTTCAGCCAGCGGACAGCGGCAGTATCAATCACATTTTCATAGTGCTCAATACTGTATTTTTCAGTTCTTTTAAAACTACTTTTTTTGACCACACCATCTACCTCGTATTCAAAAGTAAATTCGCCTGTTTTAAAACTTTTGCAGTCGCGCTCTGGTTGGTAGCATGCCGTTAAAAATAAAAGGGATATAAGGCTAATAACTAATCGATTTTCCATCTTGCAAAATTATAAAAATTTTACTGTCTTGTACTAAAGCAAGAATTGTTTATGTGATATTTTTAACGTTCAATTAATTGTCGTAAGTATCAAAACTACCATCATCATAAAATAGAATCACTTTTTGAACAGTTTTTTTTTGATTTAGTTTCAAGGGCAAAGCTTTTTCTGCCATTTGTGTAGCGGCAGGAGTAGATATGATTTGTTTCTCTAGCTTATGCGGAAAGCTTCCTTTTCCGTATAATAACCAATATAAATTTACCTCTGAAAAAGCACTTGTAACTTTCAACACAAATTCTAAACTTGGCTTATTTCTACCGGATAATAAATGCGAAATACTGGACCGCTGCACATCTATTTTATCTGCAAAAGAGGAAGCAGTTAGACCATAAAATTCTACTATTTTTTCAATTCTTTTTATAAACTCTTCGGAATTTAACATGGTAACATTTTTTTAATAAAAAACAATTTAAATTTTCCTTATTCCTTGAACAATACAAGCCATAAAATGGAATTTAAAATTTACATAAAGCTATTTAACTAATTGATAATGTATTTATTAATACTAACCTATAAATTTTAAATATAGGGTGCATATTTAATGTTTACAAATGTATCATAACAGCACAAATATCGGGAAGTATTTGTTTACAAATGTATATTTTAATGTTTACAATTGTAAATTAATTTGACCTTACTTTTGTGTGAAATTTTATAGCAACTTATGAGAAATTTTAAAGCCATACATAAATCAATTAAAGTAAAAACTATTCAAGGGCGTTATGTAACGAACAAAGATATTTTTCCATTTTTAGATACCTTAGATGATTCTTTTTTAGTGGAAATTATAGGTACTTCTGTTTTAGGAAAAAACATAAAGTCAGTTACTTTTGGATCTGGTAAAATTAAAATTTTAGCATGGTCGCAAATGCACGGTAATGAATCGACAACCACAAAGGCGGTTGTCGATTTTATGAATTTTATCGAAACTAAATCGAACCTCGTTTTAAAGATATTAGAAAATTGCACGATTAAAATGATTCCTATTTTAAATCCTGATGGTGCCGAAGCTTATACACGTGTAAATGCTAACCAAATAGATTTAAACCGAGATGCACAAGAAAGAACACAGCCTGAGAGTAAATTTCTTCGAGCTATTTATGAACGTTTTCAACCTGATTATTGCTTTAACTTACACGATCAGCGAACTATTTTTAATGTAGGTACTGCTCCAAAACCAGCCACAATATCTTTTTTAGCTCCTGCGCATGATGAAGAACGAAGCGTTTCGCCAAGCAGAGGTAGAAGCATGCAATTAATCGTGGCGATGAATCAAGAATTGCAAGTAGTTATTGCAGGTCAAATTGGTAGGTACGATGACGTATTTAATGCTAATTGTGTTGGCGATACTTTTCAAATGCTTAATAAGCCTACTATTTTATTTGAAGCTGGACATTTTCCTAATGATTATGAAAGAGAAAAAACTAGGGCCTGCATATTTTGCGCTCTTTTAAAAGCAATTCAAGTTATTGCCGATGGTACTCTAGATAATTATGCACAGAGCGAATATTTTACAATACCTGAAAATGGAAAGCTTTTTTATGATATCATCATAAATAATGTAGAATCGATAAATAATAAGCTTAAACAAGATACTTCTATTGGTATTTTATATCACGAAACCTTATCTGATGGCACAATAAGCTTTGTTCCTAAAATTGAAAACAAAGGAAATCTCGAAAATTATTTTGGGCATGAAAAATATAACTGCTTGGTGAACAATGATTTAATAGCATTGAAAGCAAAAAAAGAACTTTATGAGCTTCTCTTAAATTTTGAATAAAATTTTCCAATAGTATTAAATCTTTACATATTCGTTAAAATTATTCAACTTTTATTGAATTTAATTTCTTAATTCCCTACTTTTGCCAAAATTAATACGCTCATAATGGGAAAAGTAAAATTAGATGAAATAGACCACCAAATTCTGGATATGTTAATAGACAACACCAGAACACCTTTTACAGATATAGCTAAAAAACTTTTAATTTCTGCTGGAACAGTCCATGTTCGCGTTAAGAAAATGGAAGAAGCAGGCATTATTAAGGGTTCTTCTTTAACCTTAGATTATGTAAAATTAGGCTACGCATTCATTGCTTATGTTGGTATTTTCTTAGAAAAAACACATCAAACTAAATTTGTTTTAGAGCGTTTAAATCAGATTCCTAATGTGACTGTTGCACATATAACAACAGGAAAATTTAATATTTTCTGTAAAATAAGGGCTAAAGATACCAACCACGCTAAAAATATCATTTTTAAAATTGATGATATAGACGGCATTAGTAGAACAGAAACAATGATTTCTTTAGAAGAGAGTATCAACGATAAAAAACGATTGATGCACACCATTTTTAATGAAATGTAATTTCTAGTACTGTTAAAATTAAATAAAATACGAAAATCCTAAACAGACAAGTTTGGGATTTTTTATTATAAGACCAATTGATATGAAAATTTCCACACTAAAAGAAGAAGATTATAATCCGTATTACAGCGCTTACATTACCAACCTAAAAGACGATACTTTACTCGAAGCCTTGGAAAAGGATTTAGAAAGTTTTCAACATTTTATAAGTAGTATAACGGAAAATAAATTAGTTTATACTTACGCAAAAGATAAATGGACCATAGCAGAAGTACTGGTGCATATAACAGATACGGAGCGGGTTTTTCAATATCGAGCTCTTTGTATTGCACGGAATGACAAAAACTCATTTCCAGGTTTCGAACAAGATGATTATGTGGCCAATGCGAATTCAAACAATCGAAGCAAAGAAAGTCTTTTAAATGAATTTATAGCTGTCCGAAAATCATCAATAGCATTATTTACTTCTTTAAACGATGCTGCTTTACAAAAAAGGGGGGAAGCTAGCAACTCGGCTTTAACCGTTGCTGCTGCCGGCTTTATCATAAGCGGACATTTACGGCATCACAAAAAAATACTAGAGGAGCGCTATGTGTAACTAATCAAAATTTTCATCGGAATCATAATCATTCTCAAGCACTAGATCGATTTCTTTTGGCCTGTCCTCATCTTGATCAGGAACTATTTTTGCTTCTAGTTCTTTCTCGATATTATCATCAAAATTGGCAATAAAGTTCGATAAACTCTTGCTTATTTTCACGAGATAAATAATATCATCGGTTTTAACTTCTACGGCTTCGATGATTTCACCGTGCATGTTTTTAAATTGAATAATATCTGCATCTCCATATCCATGGGGATAACTATCAATTAACAATACAGCCACTTCGTGACTTAACTTTTTGTAATCTACAATTTTTCGTAACATAGTCTGGGTTGTTTTATAAACCTAAACTATATTATTTCTTTCTACCAGATAGATAAGAGTTGTAAAAGGACGACTTTTAGTATATGAACTGGTTAATCTTTGTAGTAAGCAAAAGATTCTTTTAACAATTCTTCGTTCACTTTAACATCAATTACCGTTTCTCCAATATTTTTTAGCAGTACAAAATTGATATTTCCATGCGAGTTTTTCTTATCGAATTTTAGTAGTTTTAAAATTTCTTCTATATCCTTATTTGTAAATGCTACTTTTGGGTATTTGCTTAAAAAGGTAGCCTTAATATCCTCTAAATCCGATTTTGGTAAGTTGGTCAATTTATAAGATAAATAAGCTTCTAAAATCATTCCGATAGCGATAGCTTCGCCATGTAATAAAAGTTCATGAGCTTCACTTTCTAAAAAATAAGATTCTACTGCATGCCCTAAAGTATGTCCGTAATTCAAGATTTTCCGAATATTTTGTTCTGTTGGGTCTTTTAAAACCACTTCATTTTTAATAGCAACAGAATTATAAATAAGGGCATCAAGAGCATCAAAACTATTTATCATCTTTAATTCTTCCCAATAGGCAGCATCCTTAATTAACCCATGCTTTAACATTTCAGCAAAACCACTTTGTAACTGGCGATTATTCAAGGTTTGTAGAAAATCTGAAGCCACTAATACCATAACAGGCTGATTGATGACCCCAATTTGATTTTTAAGACTTCCTAAATCCACTCCTGTTTTTCCTCCGACAGATGCGTCAACCATCGCTAGTAAAGAGGTTGGAACGTTTATAAAAGCAATCCCTCTTTTAAACGTAGATGCTACAAACCCTCCCAAATCAGTAATGACACCTCCGCCGATATTGATCATAACACTTTTACGATCGGCTTCTAATTCTGAAAGAATTTCCCAAATTTGAGAGCAGGTATCAATATTTTTATTGATTTCACCAGATTCTATTTCAATAATTTCATACAAATAATCCCCATTTATTTCTGCCATAAACGGCGCTAAACAATGATCATGCGTATTCTCATCCACCAAAATAAAAATTTTAGAATAATTACTTTCTGCTAAGTGCTTGTTTAGGGCAACGTAACCATATTCATTGAAATATACAGCGTAAGAAGATGAATTAATAGAGTCCATTTGATAAAATTGTGCTTTCGATGGAAATCACCAAAAGAAGTTAGATAAAAATAAAATTGCGATGCAAAATAAAGACTATTTTTAATTCTAAGAATACATTTTGAGTACTTATCTTTGATTGATTAAATTATTGATGAAAATGAAATCTATTTTTGAGAATACTGCAACTGCTTTTGCTTTAAAAACGGATGCTGAATTAGAGCGTGCCTATTTTTTGTTTAAATTAATTGCGAATGAACCTTTGGTTAAAATTGGCACTGCAATGACGAATTTTGCTATTAAAGCCCATTTACCTGTTGAAAAATTAATTAGAGCAACCGTTTTTGATCATTTTTGCGGAGGCGTTAGTGAAAAAGATTGTTTGCCTGTGGTGCATAAATTATACTCGAAAAAAGTTTCATCCGTCTTAGACTATTCTGTAGAAGGTAAAGATTCTGAAGATCCTTTAGATGATGCGCTTGAAATGGTATTGAAAGTGTTAGATTTTGTAAAAGAAAATGAAGCTATTCCCTTCGCGGTTTTTAAGCCTACAGGCTATGGTCGATTTCAACTTTTTAAAAAAGTAAATACGGGTAAAGACTTAACGGATAGCGAACAAGAAGAATGGAATAGGGTAGTGGCACGTTTTGATAAAACATGTAAAAAGGCTTATGATTTAGATGTTGCGCTGTTGATTGATGGTGAGGAAAGTTGGATTCAAGATGCGGCAGATGCTTTAGCCGAAGAAATGATGATGAAATACAACAAGGAAAAAGTAGTTGTTTTTAATACTTTGCAATTATACCGTTGGGATCGCCTAGATTATTTAAAAAAACTAGAAGTAAAAGCAAAAAAAGAAGGCTTTAAAATAGGAATGAAATTAGTGCGTGGGGCATATATGGAAAAAGAGAATGAAAGAGCCGAGAAAAAGGGTTATCCTTCTCCAATTTGTGGTTCTAAACTAGCAACGGATGATAATTTTGATACTGTAGTTGCCTATATGATGAATAACTTAGAGAATATGGCCATTTATATGGGTACACATAACGAACAAAGTTGCTACAAATTGATGGAGTTAATGGATCAAAAAAAAATAGCACATCAGCATCCGAATATTTGGTTTGGGCAGTTGTATGGCATGAGTGATCATATTTCGTTTAATTTGGCTGAAAATGGCTATAATGTGTCTAAATATTTACCTTTTGGACCGGTAAGAGATGTTATGCCTTATTTAATTCGCAGAGCAGAAGAAAACACCTCGGTAGCAGGCCAGACCAGCAGAGAACTTACTTTATTAAAGCAAGAACGAAAAAGAAGAAAAATTTAAGTTAGCATTGAGTTTCTTAAGGTTAAATGTTTTTTTTAGTCAGTAGAAGCAAATAATTCGTGCATTTATAATGGAGTTAATAACTTTAAAATTATGAAAAATCAAAGTACATTTTTTCTTGTGGTACTGAGCTCAGTAATAGCAAGCGCACAAAGTTTTATTGGTGCATGGGAAAGAGACTTTACAGGTGAAAATGGTGATACTTTTAAAAGTGTTGCTATTTTCACTGATAATTTTAAGTCCGTTGCCACCTATAATGAAACAAAAGGCGAATTTATAGAGACTAGTGGCGGTACATGGAAAGTTTTTGGCGACACCATGACCGAAAAAGTTGAATTCGATACTACTAATCCGTCTCTTGTAAATTCAAAAAATACTTTTAAAGTAGCGGTTACGGATTCTATTTTTAGCATTTTAGGAACTGATGTACAATTTAAGAGAATAGATGACGGGTTGCCAGGAAAATTGCAAGGGGCTTGGTTAATGTCAGGAAGACGCACCAATGGAGAAACTCAACTTAGAAATACCGACACTCCCAGAAAAACTATGAAAATTTTGTCTGGAACTCGTTTTCAATGGATTGCCTATAATACCGAAACCAAAGAATTTATGGGTACAGGCGGTGGAACTTACACTACCAAAAACAACAAATATACAGAGCAAATTAAGTTCTTTTCAAGAGATAAAAGCAGGGTTGGAGCTACTTTAAGTTTTAACTACAATTTAGTGGATGGCAATTGGCATCATTCAGGTTTATCAAGTAAAGGCGAGCCCATTTTTGAAATATGGAGTCTAAGAAAATAACGTATAAAACGCTCCTAAAATGAAAATAGCTTTATTAGAAAAAGAAGATATAACAACGGAAATTCAAGACCAAATAAGTGCTTTATTTAAACAATTGGCTCCAAACAAAAATCAGATAGCTTTAAAGGATATTTTTAAGGATAAAAACGAAATCTACCTTGCTTACGGTATCGAAAACGGCGCAATCATAGGAATTGCATCGATGTGTATTTATACAGTGATTTCGGGAAAAAAAGCTTGGGTTGAGGATGTGGTAGTTCACGAAAATTCTCGTGCTAAAGGATTAGGAAGAAAATTAATGAATAAACTTCTGGATATTGCCAGAGAAAAAGAACTTACAGAAGTGCTGCTTTTTAGTGCCGAACACAGAATTGCAGCAAAACAATTATACGAAGATTTAGGTTTTGTGATGAATGCTAGTAAATTATATAAATTGCCCTTAGAAAAATAACAATTCAATTAGAGTCTTATATGGAATGATTTAAATAACAATATTTCTGAATAGCCAGAATTCATCATTAATAAATACGCGAATAGGGTTTTTTACTTTATAAATTCGCGGGTATCGGTGTAATTCGTGTTTAATTTTATTCGGAATTACGAAAAATATTTGCACACTACTCAAATCCTCAACAGTTTAGCTTATTTATTTTGAATAAAAATAATCTTAAAACTTTTTTGAGCTATTTGTAATTTCAATCATTTCTTCTAATACATTAGCATCGTCTTATTTACAAATATGAAAAAAGTTGCTTTACATTGGCAAATTCTAGCAGGAATGCTAGTGGGATTGGTTTTTGGGTTCGTGATGCTTCAAGTAAGCGGTGGTGCTGAATTTGTAAAAAACTGGATAAACCCTATAGGAATTATCTTTATCAATCTTTTAAAATTGATTGCAATCCCTTTAATTCTCGCCTCATTGATTAAAGGGATTTCAGATTTAAAAGACATTTCAAAATTCAGAAATATAGGTATCCGCACTATACTTATTTTTATTACTACAACGGTTTTTGCGATTACAATTGGCTTAGTAAGTGTAAACATTTTTAATCCTGGAATGGGTATTTCTGCGGAAACAATTGAAAAATTAACCAGCACCTATGCCAGTGATAGTGGCGTTCAAGCCAAAATAGCTGAAGCATCTGCTCAGAAAAATACAAGTCCCTTACAATTTGTGGTGGATATGGTGCCTGATAATATTTTTGCTGCGATGAGCAATAATAAATTGATGCTTCAAGTAATATTCTTCACTGTTTTTTTAGGTATTTCTTTGTTATTGATTGGGGAAGAAAAAGCCAAACCTTTAAAAAATATCTTTGATTCACTTAATGACGCAGTACTTAAAATGGTCGATTTAATTATGAAAACTGCTCCTTTTGCTGTTTTAGCACTATTGGCTAATGTCGTGGTAAGTTCTGGTGATCCAGATCTGCTTTTTGCCCTTTTAAAATATGCAGGGGTAGTGGTCTTCGGCTTATCATTAATGATGGTTTTTTATTGCCTTATTATTTTGTTTACAACAAAAATTAATCCCTTTTGGTTCCTAAAAAAAATGATTCCCGCTCATGTTTTGGCATTTTCGACCAGTAGTAGCGCAGCAACGCTCCCTGTAACCATGAAAATTGTAGAAGAAGAATTAGGGGTAGATCAAGAAGTTTCTAGTTTTGTGCTCCCTGTTGGTGCTACAGTAAATATGGATGGTACTAGCTTATACCAAGGCGTTGCTGCCGTTTTTATTGCTCAAGCTTTAGGGTTTCCCCTAGAGTTTAGCGATCAGATAATGATTGTTTTAACTGCCCTGCTAGCGTCCATTGGATCCGCAGCTGTACCTGGCGCTGGAATGGTGATGTTGGTGATTGTTTTAGAGTCTATTGGATTTCCCGCTGATAAATTATCCATTGGTTTGGCACTTATTTTTGCTGTTGATCGCCCTTTAGATATGTGTAGAACCATCATAAATGTTACTGGTGATGCTATGGTAAGTATCATAGTGGCTAAATCGGTTGACAAAATAGACTTTAGTAAAACCAAGAGAATATAATTACGATAAATTTTTGAAACCATTAAGAGTCAGTGATCCAAAGAATAATTTTCAACGTATGAACACCCACAACACTATCGCCCTTCAAAAAGAGTATGCAGATTTAATAGATATCGATAACAATTTAGATCGCTTGGTTAAGAAAATAGAGTTGTTAAGTTATTTAAATCCTTTAAATACGGAAAAAGAAAAGCAAGGTTTTTTTACTTCAAAATATACAGAAAACCCAGTTTTAAAATATCCAAAGATTAAATTCCATCCTTATAAATTACACCGGATGTTCTTTTCCCAAAGATTAGAACGCATTACCGACCCAAAGGTTCAAAAATTATATCAAGATATTATTTACTATTATTCTAATATGGTGCAGTGCATACAAACCATAGGAGAGCCTAAAAAATTCTACTACAATTCGCTAAGGGTTTATGGCACTCCAACGGAGAAAGATGTTCAGAATGCAGAATTTATTTTACATCATGCTGATGAAGATTTAAATTCGGATATGCATAAAATTTATAGTCCAACTGATGCGAAAAGCTATTTTGAAGATTTTTCTAAGAAATATAATTTTCCGTTACACATAAAATTATCTACAGCTATCGCTGCCGATGCTATGGTGAGTAATAGCACACAAACTTTATTACTTAAAAAAAATACCAAGTTTAGTAAAAACCAGTTGTTAACCCTTGCCAATCATGAAATTGGCGTGCATTTGGTAACCACTTATAACGGATTAGAACAGCCATTAAAAATATTTTCAAACGGATTTCCACGAAACGTAGAAACGCAAGAAGGCTTGGCAGTTTTTAGTGAATATATGAGTGGTGCTTTAACGTTAAACAGACTTAAGACTTTAGCTTACCGTGTTTTAGCATCTGACAGTTTAATTAAAGGTTATAGCTTTGCTGATACCTTTGATATGATTCATGGCAAATACAAACTCAACCGCGATGATGCTTTTTCCATTACCATGCGCGTACATAGAGGTGGTGGTTTTACCAAAGACAGGTTGTATTTGAGCGGCTTAAAGAAAATATATAAACGTTACCGCCGTGATGAAACGATGGATAATTTACTCACCGGTAAAGTAACCATGGATTACGAAGCAGATATTATTCATTTACAAAAAATAGGACTCGCCAACCCTATAACTCATACTAATGTAGCATTTACTAAAAATGAAAATGAGAATAAAACCTTAGATTTTATTCTCAATCATTTAAAATAATTATTTTTCGCTTTTTGCTACACGCTAGTTTAAGCGTGTTCTGGGCAATTTTCGCAGCTACAGGCATCAACTTCGCAAGTGCATTTTCCATCTTTGTGCATTGCGCAATCAAATTTTTTGCCGTTTTCTGATGATTTGTGCTCGCCGTGTTTGTCGGCCTTACAAGAACAATTACCATCTTTGTTGTGCATAGCGCAGTTCATGGAAGTTTCACTTTTATTGGCTTTTAAGTCCATTTTACAGACAGGACAAGTACCTGCTTTGTCATACGTTTTACCAGACTCACAATTCATTGGGCATTGATAGGCCATAGCGGTCAATTGCTCGGTTTCTGTATTTGTTTCGGGGCTCTTTTCAGATTTCACATCTTTACAAGATGCCATTAAAAATAAGGAAAAGATAAAAAGTATAGCTAATTTTTGCATCACAGATTTGTTTTATTTTTAACAAATATAATAGATTTCGGATAATATTTAACCCAAACATGCTTTTCGAGAATTTAATTTTAAAGTGTGATGTTTCTTCCCTTGGGATATTTTACCTGGAAAGAGAAGCTTTCAGAAGCTTCCTGTTGGCTTTTGAGTTTTAATTTCCAAGTTAACAAGCCTTTGACTTTATCATAATCAGCATTATTGGTGATGATATCATCAACCTTAATCTCTTTGTTTTCAGAAATAGGAATTCTGTCCATCAACACCAAATCTATGCCAATCGATTTGTTATTTTTTATGTTTAGCTGATATGTTCTATCTAAAATTCGGTTACTTCCCGTAAGCGATTTGCTCTTGAAATTCTTATCTTGCTTTCTATTGACGGTAATCGCATCGTCAACACCCAACGAAACTGTCATTTCTTTTTAAACGCTGTAGGGGTCAATAGTAGTTTTACCAGCATATGCGCCATTAAAGTAAATATTTGCTTCTCCGGGTAATAGGTTTAATTTTTCCCAATCTTTAAAGGTCGCCGTTAAAAATACATTCTCATTAATAATGGGTGCTGCAAAAAATTCGTAGTTAGCTTCTAATTTATAAGTATTGATTTCAATAGCCGTGATATCACCATTTGAAGTGATAGCATATAATTTTTTAATTTCGAATTTTGTACTGATCATATATTCATTTATAGTACTTTTTTTAGTGCTTATAATAATGATTCCGTTTGCAGCTCTGTTACCATAAATTGCGGCGGAAGTAGCATCTTTTAAAACTTCAATATGTTGAATTTCATTGGCATCTAAATCGCCTTCTACAAAATTTTCTACTGGAACACCATCGATAATATAAAGGGGTTGTGATATTTCTAATATAGAAGAATTTCCTCGAATTTGAACACCTGAAACTTTGCCCTGGAATACTCTAGAAAAATCACTATTAGAACTGCCATAACCTATTGCGACTACTTCTTCTAAAGCCTGAGCATCTTCTTCTAAACGAGAATTTATTATGGATGAGAAAATAGGAATTTCGTTAGATTTATAACCAATATAAGAAAACACTAATTCTTGACCGTTTTCTACATTTATTGAATATTGACCATCAAAGTCGGTTTGCGTACCAATTTTTGTGCCCTTTACTGCAACACTACAACCAGGTAATGCTTGTCCGGATTCATCCGTTACGATGCCAGTTACAGTTCTCACGGTGGGATTATAACTGTATTTTCTTTTTTCAACTTGCGATTGGTATGATTTCCTTTGTCCAAAATTCAAGTAATGTGCCGCTAAAATTGGCTTTACGGCCTTGTAATTAGGATTTCCAGTAGCTAAAGTTATGGCTACATTTTCCCAATTTTCTCCTGTTTTTTGATAAACGTGTGCTTTATAAGTCAAGGATAAAGCATCATTTATTTTGTTAGATTTAAGATCATAATTAGGAATCCATCCGGCATCTTGCACATTGTATTTTACTTCTAAAGTCAATGCAGTGGCTATAGGCGCATCAAACTTTATTTTTATTTCGCCTGTGGGTTCAGATGGAATGTTATTGAGTGAAGCAAATTGTTTTTTTATATTTTGAATATCTTCATTTAGTACATTAATATTTAGATTTGTACCGTAAATTTCATTCTTTATTTCGGTAATTCTATCGCGGTAATATTTGCTGATGGCTTTAAGTTTTTCTAAATCTAAAGCTTGGGTTTCAGAACTGACTAATCTATTGGTATTCAATACTTTTTCTTCTTCCTCTAAACCTATTATTTTATTTTTTAATAGACTTATTTCTAACTCAACAGCATCAATTTGCTTGTTTAAGGCTACGGCTTCTACACTTAATATTGAAGTATCTAAATAGTTTAAATCATAAATAATGGATACGATCGAGACGGTTTTTAAACCTGCAATTTGAATACTACTTTCATCAATTTTTGGGGAAAGACCTGTTAAAATAATTTCTGATGTACCCTGTTTAATATCAAAATTGGCCAAGCGTAACACTTCAGCGCTGCGTAAATAAACGGTTACTGCTTTTATTTTAGAGGGAATTTTATCCGATGCAAAAATTAAAAAAGGAGTAAAAACGAGAAATAAGAATAGCTTTTTCATGATGTTGGTTTTTAAAGTTATGGTAAACCTACATTAAGCTATAAATATTTAAAACTAAGAATTCGTGAAAGACTAATTTGGATTAGGGAAACTGCTATTCTGGATAGTTAATGAATAAATCAATCTAAAAATTTCGCTTTTAAATCAGAGGTAGGTATCATACAATTTTCTTTTTTACCGTACCATTTATATCTATTTTTAGCAATAAAATCATACACTTGGTTACTAATTTTTTCGGGAATCCATTCAAAAATCCCTAATAATGACCATAAACCGCCAAATGATTTTCCAATTTTTAAGGCGGCGGAAGATTTGGTATAATAGGCAATTCCTGGTTCTATAAGTATAATGGAATCCACTTGTGAGGTATCGATATTGCGTTGGGCAACCATTTTTTTAGCTGTTTCACTTTGCAAGGCAGCAAAACGGTAAACATCATCTTTATCGCGTTCAATGACAAATTGTATGGAACTATTGCAAAGATTGCAAACACCATCAAAAAGAATAATTTTTTTTTCTAATTCCATACCATCTATAATTGTTGTTTGATTCTAGTGTTATGTTAAGCCTGTTTTAGCCGGCCCAACCCTTGTTCTTTTTCAACAGTCCTTCGTTAAAAAATGATCCTTTAGCTACGCCTATGCACTAATTTTTTGCCTTGACCGGGCAAAAAATAACGGCGGCTTCACCGCCACAACAAACTTAACAGAACACTAGCACATGTTCAAATCTTCAAATTTTTATATTACTTTTTTGCCTCGACCAGCTCCAACTGATTTACACTCACATTGGTGGTAAACATGCCATAGTTAACCACAGCTTTATTTTTTTCTAATTTATCAATACTACCCACTGCTTTGCCTTCAACCATACGTACGCGATCTCCAATTTTAAAAATGGGTTTGGGCTTGTTTTTCTCTACAATGTCTTTTACCTTTTTTTCTTTTTTCTTTTCCTCACGGATAAACTCTACTTTCTGAATTACTTCTTGCTCGACTTCTGCTTTTTTTTCTTTTTCGATTTTTACTTGCTGTATTGATTTCTTTTGGCGTTTGCTATTTTCAGTCTCTACAATTCGCAATAAGTCCGACACTAGAATACGCTTTTTTTTATCTTGAAAATATTTCAATGCCACATCATTTACCTTATTTCCCAGATATATCATGCGTTGATTGGCATCGTATAGTTCTTGATAATTTTCTAATTTAGATTTTGTTTTTGCATTTAATTCCTCTAAACGTTGGGCTTCACTGCGTGCTTTTGTTTCTTCTTCTTTTAATTTTGAGCCTGTTTTCTCCATGGAACTGCGTTCTTTTTGCAATTTGGCAATGGTGGCATCAAAACGGACTTTACCATGTTCAATTTTCTTTTTAGCCCGGTTGATTAAACTGTAAGGGATTCCGTTTTTTTGAGCAACTTCAAAGGTAAAAGAACTCCCGGCTTGCCCTAAAACTAATTGATAAGTGGGTTCAAGGGTTTTATCATCAAATAGCATATTGGCGTTGGTAGCGAAAGGTAACTCGTTAGCTAACAATTTTAGGTTAGAATAGTGGGTTGTGATAATACCGTAAGAACCTCTTTCGTAAAAAACTTCTAAAAATATTTCCGCTAAAGCACCGCCTAATTCTGGATCACTACCCGTACCAAATTCGTCAATCAAAAAGAGTGTTTTATCATCGCATTTGCGCAGAAAATAGTTCATGTTTTTTAAGCGATAACTATAAGTACTTAAATGATTTTCAATAGATTGATTATCGCCAATATCTGTTAAAATACGATGAAATAAGCGCACTTTACTACGTTCATGTACAGGGATTAACAATCCACTTTGCAGCATTATTTGTAAAATACCCAATGTTTTTAAGGTAATACTTTTTCCACCAGCGTTAGGACCAGAGATAACAATAATTCTGTTTTCAGGATGTAAATATAAAGTTTGTGGATGCGTAATTTCTCCCTTACGCTTATTGGTTAAATACAGGAGTGGGTGATAAGCATCGCGCAAGTACAACTCACTTTTATCGCTGAATTCGGGCATAATAGCATTCATTTCACCAGCGTATTTGGCTTTTGCGGAAGTAATATCTAAATGCGCCAGAAAACCTTGGTATAATTCTAATTCTGGTGTAAATGGTTTTATATGTGCTGTAAGTTCTTTTAAAATTCTTTGAATTTCTTCTCGCTCATCAAATTCCAAATTATTTAATTGTCGGCTATATTCTAAGGCTGCTTCCGGCTCAATATAAACGATACTTCCTGTTTTTGAAGCGCCCATAACAGATCCTTTTACTTTTTTTCGATACATAGCTTTGACCGCTAAAACACGACGATTATCCACCACAGATTCGCGAATTTCATCTAAAAAGTCAGATGCCTGGTACATAGATAGTGCGCGACCGAAACTCTGATTTATTTTGCCTTTTACGATATTAATTTCTTGCCGAATTATCCTTAAATCATTTGAAGCATTGTCTTTTATTTCTCCAAACCTATCAATTACTGCATCAATATGATCAGGAATGGCGGTATTTAATTCAACGGCTTCTGAGGCATCAAAAAGTAAAGGATAGTAATCCTTGAATTTTTTTAAAAACTTCTTTAAAGTGTTTACTGTTGTACAAATACTTCCAATCTTTCTGAATCCACTCAATTCTATAGTCGCATTTTCTATTTTTAGCAGCTGTAACTCTTGATGTATCGCATCAAAACCGTGATTAGGAATGCGATTATCATTGGTGTAAGAAGCCACATATTCTGAGGTTTGACCCAAATGAATCAAAATTTGTTCTTTCGATCTTAATGGCCTTAATTCTAAAGCATTTACTTTACCCAATTCTGTAGTACATCGGGCAGAAATTTGATTTAGAATCGTAAAAAATTCTAAATCTTTTAAGGTTTTTTCGTTAATCTTATTCATGAGCCCTCAAAGATACATTGAAAAAAATAGTACCAATAAAAATCTATAAAATTATTTTTATGAGTTGATGTAGAATTAAGGATATTACAATAAAAAATAGATTTTTTAGTTACTAGTATTGGATGATTATAGTGTGTTTTTATAGTCATACCCCATGATTTATTTAGTATGAAAAAACCGATCAAAATTGCCTTTTTATTAAGTCTTACATTTTTAATTTCAGCTTGCAGTTCAACCAATAGATTGACCATTGGAGTAACTGAACCTGCAAGAATATTTCTTTCTTCCGAGATTAGAAACATAGGGATTATTAATAGAAGTGAACCAGCAAAAAGGAATGCTGGGCTAGATAAAATAGATCAATTGTTATCAGCTGAAGGATTTAATTTAGATAAAAAAGGCGCAGATGCCGCAATTTCTGCGTTTTCATCTCAAGCAAAAAAGATTAAAAATTTCGATAAAATCATAGTTATTGAACCCACTGAGGCTGTAAAAAGTGGATTAGGAGTTTTACCCGCTACTTTATCATGGGAAATTATAGATCAGTTATGCGAAGAAAATAATGTAGATCTAATTTTTTCCTTAGCGTTTTATGACACAGATACCCAATCTGCCTTTAGGGTAACTTCCATGCCAATTGAAAATAATTTAGGAATAAAAGTAAATGTGCCAGCACAAGAAGTTACTTTAAATACTGTGGTTAATTCTGGATGGAGAATTTATGATCCCCAAACCCGCTTTGTTCTTGATGAGCATATTTACACTAAAAATATGGTCTTTAACGGTCGTGGAATAAATCCTATGAAAGCCATTGAAGCCATAAAGCGCAGGAACGAAACTATTCAAGAATATAGTAGCAACTTAGGTATTGCGTATGCAAATAAATTAGTTCCTAATAATTTAAGAATATCAAGAGATTATTTTGTTCGTGGCAGTAATAATTTTAAAATTGCGCAACGCAGGGCGCAAACTGGCGATTGGAATGGGGCAGCTGCACTCTGGAAAGAAGAGTTAAAAAATACCAATTTAAAAATTAGGGGTAGAGCAAATTACAATATGGCCATTAGCAGTGAAATTAATGGTGATTTAGATTTGGCTATTGAATATGCTTCAAAAGCTTATGCTGATTACAGAAACAGGTTAGCATTAGATTATGTAAATATTCTAAAATATCGAGTGGAACAAAATATAAGGTTAGAAGAACAACTTTCTAATTGATTTACTACTTCAAAAAATTTATTATTTTAGAGGCTGATTTGGAAAAATATGAAAGTGTCTATAAATGAAAGCTGGAAATATTATTTAAAGAATGAATTTGAGCGAGCTTATTTTCGAGCTTTAAATACTTTCGTTGATAAAGAATACGAACAGTACACCTGTTATCCAAAAGAGTCGGATATCTTTGCTGCCTTCGATTTTTGTGATTTTGACAGGCTTAAAGTGGTGATTATTGGTCAAGACCCTTATCATGGAGCCAACCAAGCAAACGGCCTTTGTTTTTCAGTAAAAGATGGTATTCCGCATCCACCATCTTTAGTCAATATTTTTAAAGAAATTTCAGCCGATTTAGGAACTCCGTATCCGGAAAGTGGCAATTTAGAACGATGGGCAAAACAAGGGATTTTGTTACTCAATGCCACGTTAACCGTAAGAGCCAACGAGGCAGCGAGTCACCAAAACAAAGGTTGGGAAAACTTTACGGATGCCGTGATAAAAAAAATATCAACAGAAAAAGAGGATATAATTTTTTTACTCTGGGGTGGTTTTGCTAAGAAAAAAATAAAATTAATTGATACGCATAAGCATACTACTTTGCTTTCAGGACATCCCTCTCCTCTAAGTGCAAATAGAGGTTATTGGTTTGGTAATAAGCATTTTAGTAAAACCAATCTAAAGTTAATTGAATATAATAAAAGGGCTATTGTTTGGTAAACAAAACATTCCAAGTAAAGAAAGTATCCATAATGATTTTTTGGCGGAATTAAATATAAAATTGTTACTTTAGCCAATGAATGAAACCATTACAATTAATTATATAATTTTTTAAATTTTAACTAGTCTTTTTACTTTTACTAATATAGATTTTAATGAGTGTGAAATCAATTATTTTGGTTGATGATGATGAATCTACCAACTTCATAAATAGTATATTTATCAATAAATTAGATGTTGGTGCAACTATTTACAAAACAATAAATGGTGCGGAAGCCTTAGAAGTTTTAAACAAAGCTTCTGAAAATAAAGATTTTTTTCCTTGCTTAATTATTTTGGATATCAATATGCCTGTTATGAATGGATGGGTGTTTTTAGAGCATTATAAAAATCTTCCAGAATCTTTAAAAAAGGAATGTATTGTTGTGATGACGACGGTAAGCGAAGATGAAAAAGATTTGATTAGAGCCAGTAACAATGAAGACGTTAAAGAATATTATCAAAAACCTATGTCCGACGAAAAATTTAGTCAACTCATAAGTGAATATTTTTTTTAATGGTTGAAAAACTAATATAGAATAGTCTCGCTAGGAATTTTCTTGGTAATTAAATTTAATTCTAACAGTGTTTCTTGTACTTTTTCTAATGTAGCTTTTGATAGTTTAGATTGACTCCATTTGGTTACTGCCAACCAATCATTTATATCTTCTAGTTTCTGTCCAAACTCATTGGCTAGTGTTCTATTGATGCTAGGTATGCTTTTAAATTCTGAGGTATAAATATTAATTACCTCTAATATATGCACCAAAAGGCTATTGTTTTCTTTAATGAATTTATCTGTTGCGGCAATTACAAAACAAGGCCATGGCGTAGGGCAATCCTCAATCTTACGAAAAGTACCATTGTCAACCAAAGGTTTTGTTGTAAAACGTTCCCACATAAAATAATCGGCTTTCTTCTGGGTTAAGGCAGTTACTGCACCATTTAAATTATCTATCACTACAAATTGTAGCTTGTCTAAGTTCCATTTTTGATTTTGAGCCAAAAGATAGGCCATTGAATGACTACCACTTCCAAAACGGCTAATAGCCGCTTTTGTATTTTCTAAATCTGAAATTGTTTTAAATTCACTATGAGCTGCGACATGAATACCCCAAAGTAGGGGTGAAGCAATATATTCTTGTATAATTTTCGATGGATTACCTTCGACAATACTTTTTACAATACCTTCCGTTAAAATAATGGCTAAATCACTTTCGTTTTCGGCAAGCATCTGACTCATTTTACCTGTACCTTCTGGAATATCTGTCCATTCTAAGGCAATACCCCGTTCTTTAAAAGCATTTTCTTCGATGGCCATTTGCCAGGGCAAGTTAAAATGCTCTGGCACTCCGATAATTCGTACTTTTTTCATGAGTAGGTAAGTGCAGTTAAGGTTTTTTGGATAAGTTCTTCCATTATTTTAGACGGATTTTCGGAGAATTCGCCTGTACTTCTGTTGGCTATAATTGAATTTAAAGAAATGGCTCTATGTCCCAATAGTTTGGCTAATCCATAAATACCTGCAGTTTCCATCTCTAAATTGGTTATTTTTAAATCTCTATAACTAAATGATGCTAGCTTATCATTCAAACTTTCATCTTCAGTTTTTAAACGTAATTTTCTACCTTGTGAACCATAAAAACCAACATTGGTAGCGGTAAAACCTTTGATAAAGTTTAATTTATTAAATTTCAGGGCCAACTCCTCATCAGAAGAAACTACATAGGGAACAGATTTGTATTTTGACCATTGCGTATGCTTTATAAATTCAGCTTCAACCTGAGTTTGCGTTACATGTTCGGCATCATAAAATCTGAGTAAACTATCAAAACCAATAGCAGTTTCGCTTATAATAACAGAATTAATGGGAATTTCAGGTTGAATTGCGCCAGAAGTGCCAATTCTGATAATATCTAATTGTTTTATTTTTTTGTTGATACTTCTTGTTTCAAAATTAATATTAACAAGTGCATCTAGCTCATTGAGTACAATATCAATATTATCGGTACCAATTCCTGTGGAAATAACGGTCATACGCTTTCCTTTTAAAATTCCAGTATGGGATATAAATTCGCGCTTTCCTTTTTTTACCTCAATGGTATCAAAATATTTTGAAACTAAAGCAACACGATCAGGATCACCAACGGTAATTACCGTTTCTGCAAGATCTTTAGGGTGTAAATTGAGATGGTAAATGCTTTGATCTGCATTTAAAATAAGCTCCGAAGGCTTCAATTGCATGCTATAATTTTAAAATTCGTTGGCTGTCTGTATTGAATAGAAAGTTGTATTTTAAAGCACCACCTAAATACACATCATTTTCTTGAATACAAGAATAATAACTGGTTTCACCATTTAAGATGGCTTTTCCTTTTTGGTTTAACCGAACGGGATTAAAAGAAGAAAATAAGGGTTTTAAGCTGGTTAATCTATTTTGAAATTGACTTTCACCAAAACCCAGAACGCCTTGATTTTTTAATAAGATACTAATGAATTGTCCTTTTGAGGTAGGTTTTTTGTCGATGGCCAATTTAAGAATATTGGTTTCCATTTCATTCAATCCGTTTTTTATGGATGGGAAACGGTGCAAATGAGCCTTAATACTACCTTCTAAATACTTAAAATTATAATTTTTATAGTCTGATACATTTTCTAAGCGTATTGGATTATCACTACAGTACAATTGCCAAACGTAATCGGCATATTCAATATCGTCTTGAGTGAGTAGTGTTTTGTTATCGTATAATTTTAATAACTGCTCGTTATTTAATTCGTTTAAACCAAAAAGGGTGTCAGTCTGATCTTCTTTTCCGCTACAAACCAAGTATATTTCAACATATTTTCGGTGCGTTTTAAGCCAACTAATTACGGCTAATAAGTTGATTTGGCAGAACAGGTCATACTCAAACCACAACACTATTTGGTCTTGTTGCTTGTGATTGCATAAAGATCGGTATTCTTTTAAGGTCTTTTCGATAAAATTAGACTTCGAGACCTTGTAGTTTTTGTGTAAAAATTCAAAACGAGTTTTCCAGAAAGATTCGCTTCCTACATTGGTTTCTGTTTTGCCTTCACATAACATTTCTCTCCAAGTTATAATATCGCCTGAAAGCTTTAATTTTTTTAATTTTGATGTAAAATTATCGCCGTTTGTGATGTGAAGTAGGGAACTCATTTAAAGTGAATTTTAAAATTAAAGTCAATAAATGTAGTATTATTTATATAACTACAAAAGTTAATTAACAGATTTTAGCCACCGACTCTTTTTACTTTAAAGCCTTTAACCTTTAACATAGCCATAATCTTATCTCTATAATCACCTTGAATAAAGATGGCATCGTCTTTAAAACTACCCCCAACACTCAATGTTGTCTTTAGTTCTTTAGCTAATTTTTTAAAATCTTCACTAGCCCCTGTATAACCTTCTAATATGGTGATAGGTTTGCCTTTTCGTTTTTCATATTTACAAATTATAGGGTCGTCTTGCATCCAAATTTGATTTTCAGAACTATCCTTATTCGTTTCATCTGAGTTTTCAGGCTCATGATTTGGAAAAAGATTTTTTAGTTGGTCTTCTAGGTTCATTTTAGTAAATAGTATTCAGTGTTCAGTATTAAGTAATCAGTATTCAGAATTCGGTAATCAGTTTTCAGTGTTTAGAATTCAGTTTTCAGTGTTAATATCATTATTAAATGTTTACTGCTACTGTCACCTGGTTACTTCTTATTGTCAACTGTTTACTATAGCTGCCAACTGTTAACTTCTCATTATTAATTATTAATTCTTCATTATTAATTACTTCTTAATTAATCCAAGTTCAATTAACCTCTCGTGTAAAAATTCTCCAGCCGAGATATCTTCATATAACTTAGGATGATCCGCATCAATACAATTTTCTAAACTATTCAATGACATTTCGCTAATTGGGTGCATAAAAAATGGCACTGAATATCGCGATGTTCCCCATAATTCTCTTGGCGGATTTACTACTTGATGTATGGTTGATTTTAATTTGTTATTGGTCAATCTTGAAAGCATATCGCCTACATTAATCATTAATTCTTCTGGTTTGGCAATAGCATCAATCCATTCATCATGGTTATTTTTTACTTGCAGGCCTTTTCCATGAGAACCCATTAAAAGGGTAATTAAATTAATATCTCCATGTGCAGCAGCACGAACCGCAGTTTTAGGTTCGCTAGTTATAGGTGGGTAATGTATAGGTCTTAAAATAGAATTTCCATTTTTAATATAATTATCAAAATAAGTTTCTTCTAAATTTAAGTGTAAAGCTAAAGCCCGTAGAACATATTTTGCTGTTTTTTCAAGCATTTTAAAGGTTTCTTCACCAACTGCATTAAAATTAGCTAATTCGCTAACCAAAACATTAGCAGGATATTCGGCTGCTAATTTCGAATCATTTTCTACAAATTGTCCAAAATGCCAAAATTCCTTTAAATCACCTTCTTTTCTACCTTTTGCGTGCTCTTTTCCAAAAGAAGTATAGCCACGTTGCCCGCCAATTCCCTCAATTTCATAAGAATCTTTAGTTTCTTGAGATAATTGAAAAAACTTTTTTATTTCAGCATATAAATCATCGACTAATTGCTGTGGCAAAAAATGCCCACTTAATGCTACAAAGCCTATATCTTCAAAAGCGCTGCCAATTTCTTTAATAAATTTTTCTTTTCTTTTTAGATCTCCAGAAACAAAGTCCTGCAAATCTACGCTAGGAACATAACTCATACTTATTAAATTTTAAGTCAAATTTAAATAAAATATAGAAGTTTAAACAGTATTGTTAAGTTTGTTTTGGTTAGGACGTTTTTTTGTTACATTTATACCCACGTAAAGCCATCAAATTTTAACAAAAAAATGAATTATAAAAACTTTGTTGTTGCGGACGATAAAAAAGTAGCACTCTATAAGCAGCTGATAAAACCTAGGATGATTGAAGAAAAAATGCTGATTCTTCTTCGTCAGGGCAGAATATCCAAATGGTTTAGTGGTATTGGTCAAGAGGCCATTTCAGTGGGTGTAACAGCGGCCTTACATGAATCTGAATACATTTTACCCATGCACCGTAATTTGGGGGTTTTTACCACGAGAAATATTCCTTTATATAGACTATTCTCACAATGGCAAGGCAAATTAGGTGGTTTTACTAAGGGAAGAGACCGCAGTTTTCACTTTGGCACACAAGAATTTAAAATTGTGGGAATGATATCGCATCTGGGGCCACAATTAGGAGTGGCTGATGGTATTGCTTTAGCAGATCTATTACAAAATAAAAAACAGGTAACAGCTGTTTTTACTGGGGAAGGTGCTACAAGCGAAGGAGATTTTCACGAAGCGCTAAATGTGGCAGCAGTATGGAATTTACCAGTACTTTTTTGTATCGAAAATAATGGTTACGGACTTTCCACACCCACAAACGAGCAATATAAATGTGAAAATTTAGCAGATAAGGGCATTGGCTATGGTATGGAATCGCATATCATCGATGGGAATAATATTTTAGAGGTTTTTACTAAATTAAATTCCATTTGTACTGATTTACGAGAAAATCCTAGACCTGTACTTTTAGAATTTAAGACTTTTAGAATGCGTGGACATGAAGAGGCGAGTGGTACCAAATACGTCCCACAAGAACTGATGGACGCTTGGGAGAAAAAAGATCCCATTTCTAATTATGAGACCTACTTATTAGCAGAGAAAATTATTTCTAAAGAAGAAATAAAAAGTATTAAGTCTGCTATTCAATCTGAGATTGAGGAAAACTTACAAATAGCCTTTACTGAACAAGAAATTACTTGTGATACGGCAACAGAATTGTATGATGTTTACAAAGCTTTTGAAGAAAAAGAAATTAAACCAACGGGGATAACAAAAAATATTCGATTAATTGATGCCATTTCCCAAGGTTTAAAACAGGCTATGGAAAAACATGATAATTTGGTTATTATGGGTCAAGATATTGCGGAGTATGGCGGCGCATTTAAAATTACAGAAGGTTTTATTTATGATTTTGGTAAAGAAAGGGTTAGGAACACTCCAATTTGCGAGTCGGTAATCGTTTCTGCGGCTATGGGCTTATCTATAAATGGAATGAAAGCTATTGTTGAAATGCAATTCGCTGATTTTGTGAGTACTGGCTTTAATCCGATAGTGAATTATTTAGCAAAATCGCATTATCGTTGGAACGAAAATGCAGATGTGGTCGTACGGATGCCATGCGGCGCTGGAGTGGGCGCGGGGCCTTTTCATTCGCAAACGAATGAAGCTTGGTTTACTAAAACGCCTGGTTTAAAAGTGGTTTATCCTGCTTTTCCTTATGATGCCAAAGGACTTTTAATTACCGCCATAAATGATCCTAATCCTGTTTTATTTTTTGAGCATAAAGCTTTATATCGCAGTTTATATCAAGAGGTGCCAGAAGATTATTATACTATTCCCCTTGGGAAAGCAGCTAAGATTAGAGAAGGAAATCAGGTTACCATTGTTTCTTATGGTGCTGGTGTTCACTGGGCTTTGGAAGTTTTAGACAAACATTCTGACATTAAGGCAGATATGATTGATTTGAGAACCTTGCAACCTTTAGATATCGAAGCGATTTATACCTCTGTTAAAAAAACAAATCGATTAATACTATTGCAAGAAGATAGTCTTTTTGGGGGTATTGCTAGTGATATTGCCGCACTTGTCATGGAAAATTGTTTTGAATATTTAGACGCTCCAGTGAAACGCGTAGCGAGTTTAGAAACTCCAATACCTTTTGCTAAAAAGCTAGAAAATAATTACTTACCAAAAAACCGTTTTGAAGAGGAGCTAATGAATCTTTTAGCATATTAGTATTAGGGGTAAAAATAAAATTCTTCAAAGCAATTTATCAATTACATTTTTATGAATTTGCAGCAAATTATATAGGGTTTAATTATTTTTGACCAATTCTCAATATACATTTGCTGTTTGAAGGGATTTAAGTTCAAAAAAAAGTAATTTAAAAAGAGGCATAATCCCCTTTTTTTTAGGCATATTTAAAATTTGATATTTTTAGCTTTATTTAAAATTAGTTGTCCCTAATGGGCTCCGAATTGTTTAATTTATAAATGACATTTGTATGAAAAAAATTTTATTTTTAAGTCTAGTGATGGTTTTATTTTTAATGAGTTGCACGGGAACAAAAGCAGTTCGTGATCAAGGCAATTTGTTAAGTGGTACATGGAATTTAAATGATGTAAGCTACGTCAATCAGTCAGGAACTTTTAAATCTGTCTTATTTAATGATGCGCAAGATATTTGTTTCGAAGGTAGCAATTGGTTTTTTAGAGATAACAATAATACAGGGCGCTACACCATTGCCCCATCTAGTTTATGCCAAAGCGGAGATCGCTTTATTCGTTGGTCTATTATTGAAAATGATTACGGAACCAATGAACTTCAGTTTAAAATGATTGATGAAAAAAGAAAAGATATATCAGGGGGCCTTGGGTATCGTTTGACCATTAAATCTTTAACAGCAACAACAATGGTGTTAGAGTCCAAGGTAAATGCAGATGGTGCTCCAATATCTGTTATATATGAATTTTCGAAACAGATGTAGCTGTTTGTGTTAAGTATAAAGTAAAAAGTTTTGAGTGTTAAGTTTTAAGTTTTAAATTTATAAGCCTTGTTATTTAAAATCTGTTGGCTGTTCCGCGTTTAGCAAAGTCGGTGTAAATCGAAGCCTAAAAATGTTTAAATGAATCGGATACTGAACGTAAAATTCCATAATTTGAAATTTGTTAGCTCAGCGGTTTGCGCTGAGGAAAGTCGAATTATGAAGAAGCCTAAATATGTTCTACATAGAATTGGCATTGACTTAAATACAAAATTTGGTGGCTAAACAAATTTGAAGCCTAACAATGATGAAAATTAATGAGGTATTAATATAGGTTTAAAAGTAAAAGAACAAATTAATTAATAAATATAAAAACAGCTTTAAGTCTAATAAAATTAAGCAAAAATCAAATTTAAATAAAACAAGTATGAAAAAAATAGGATTAAAATTGGCAACCATGCTAATGGCATTGAGTCTTGTAGTAAGTTGTAATGCTGTAAAAAACGCAAATAACAAGCAAAAAGGAGCTGTGATTGGTGCAGGTAGTGGCGCTGCCATCGGAGGAATTTTGGGCAATAATGTTGGTAATGGAAACAATACGGCTTTGGGTGCTATTATTGGCGCTGTGGTTGGTGGCGCAGCAGGAGGTTACATAGGTAACAGAATGGACAAACAAGCACAACGTATTGAACAAGAAATCCCAGGAGCAGAAGTAACACGTGTCGGCGAAGGTATAAATGTAGTTTTCAATGAAGACGCTGGTGTTTATTTTGATACAAACAAATCTGATGTAAAAGGAGCTTCTGCTAATACTTTAGATCGTTTAGTGGGAATTTTGAAAGAATACCCAGACACCAATATATTAGTAGAGGGCCACACCGATAGTGCTGGAGCGAGTGATTATAATATGAATCTTTCTAAGCAAAGAGCACAATCAGTTACAAATTATTTATCCAACAAAGGAATTGCAGCTAATAGGTTAACCACAAAATGGTACGGAGAAGGACAACCAAAATCCGACAACATTACCGCAGAAGGTAAGGCTAAAAACCGTCGAGTAGAAATGGTAATAGTTGCCGATGAAAATTTAAAACAAGAAGCGATTGATAAAACTCAGTAAATTTGAATATAATGTAAAACATTTCCCAACATTCTTGTTGGGATTTTTGTTTAAAAATAAGTGTGTCGGATAATTAGATTGTTATAATTTTAGAATTTTAGCATTTTAGAAAATAAACAATACAGACAGTTTAGATAGTTGGCTATAAGTGGTCTAAAATTATAGGTCTAGTAAAGGATAAAATTATCTTTAACTGAAAAATAAAAAGTGGAAGAGCCTAAAATTTTCGATGCTTGAAAGGATTAAAAAAATTTTCATATTAGAAACATTTTTATGTTGTTAAATTATTAAATTGATACAAATAATTATCTTCACGGCCAAATGATGTATGACACTGCGATTATTGGAGGAGGTTTAGCGGGACTTACGGCGGCCATTCATCTTTCACAAAAAAACCATCGGGTTATTGTTTTTGAAAAACAAATGTACCCACATCATAAAGTATGCGGTGAATATGTATCCAATGAAATTGTGCCGTATTTAGAAAGTTTAGGTGTTGTATTACCCAAGGTGGCAAAAATTGACACTTTACAATTCTCAACACAAAAAGGCAATTCAATTACGGTTCAACTTCCTTTAGGAGGGATCGGTATTAGTCGGTTTGCTTTTGATGAAATACTTTATAAGAAAGCCTTGGAATTAGAGGTAACTTTTATTTTCGAAGCAGTTAAATCTATAGAATTTGTTAATGATAGCTTTACAATTGAAACTGATAAAGTAACTAAAGCTATCGCTAAAACAGCTATTGGGGCTTATGGAAAAAGATCGGTTTTAGATAAACAATTACAACGTAATTTTATTGCTGAAAAATCATCTTGGTTAGGCGTAAAAGCCCATTATCAACATCCTAACTTTAAAGATAATTTAGTCGCTCTTCATAATTTTAAGGGTGGCTATGGTGGTTTGTCTAAAACAGAAAGTGGAGCTATTAATTTTTGTTATTTGGTTCATTATGATAGTTTTAAAGAGGTTAAAGATATTCAGGACTTCAATATAAAAATAGTCTCTGAAAATCCTTTTTTAAAATCTTTTTTGAACGAAGCTATTCCTCAATTCGAACAACCTTTAAGTATTGCTCAAATATCCTTTCAGAAAAAAGATGCCGTAGTAAATCATATTTTAATGTGTGGTGATACAGCTGGATTAATTCATCCGCTTTGCGGAAATGGCATGGCCATGGCGATACATAGTGCTAAAATAGCGAGTGAATTACTTTGCCGTTTTTTTGATGACGAAAATAGGGATAGAGATACCTTAGAAAAATCTTATTCAAAACAATGGAAAAATGCTTTTAGTTACCGTTTATGGATTGGGAGAAGATTACAATGGGTTTTATTACATGATAGTTTATCTAATATTTTAATACGCTTGGTAACTACATCACCTTTTTTATTGCGCAATTTAATTAAACAAACACACGGAAAACCTGTAAAATGCTAGTAAACCTCTCCAAAAGAAGTAACCAGCCCGAATTAATGGATAGTTTTGATGAGCCAGTTACTTCCTTAAAAGCTGTTTTTCAAGATATTAACCGAGTTAATAAGCTATTAGGCGGAAATGCCATCACCATCAATGCAGTTCAAAAATTAATCAACGAAAACCCAAAAGAAAGCTATTCTATCGTGGATATGGGTTGTGGCGATGGTAATATGCTTAGAGCAATTGCTACTTATTTTAGAAAAAAAAAAATAAAAGGCCATTTTATAGGTATTGATTTGAACAAAAATGCGTTGGAAATTGCTCAAGAAACTTCCCATAACTTCCCTGAAATAAAATATTCTTACCAAGATATTTTAGAAATCAACGAAAAAGATTTTCAATGTGATATTTTGATCAATACGCTAACGATGCACCATTTTACTGATGAGCAGGTAGTTATCTTTTTAAAAAAGTTTACCCAACTAGCAAGTTACGGAGTAGTTATTAATGATTTGCAAAGAAGTAGCTTGGCATATTATCTTTTTCACTTGTTTAGTAGTATTTTTATCAAGACAAAAATTGCTAAGATTGATGGTTTAATCTCTATTCGCAGAGGCTTTATAAAAAAGGAATTGTTGGCTTATGCTGAAAAATTGCCCAATGTTTACCATAAAATAGCATGGAAGTGGGCTTTTAGGTATGTATGGATTTTGAAACCAAATTTGATAAAAAAAATTAAATGAACGAAGTTAGAATTACAACGGTGACCAAACAATTACCAGAATACAGCCGTGAAACATCAGATATTTTGCCTTTAGTCGAGTTTTGGCTTCAAAATCAAGACGACAGATTTCGACGTAAGGTCTTAAAGATATTCGAAGGTGCGGCGGTGGACAAACGCTATAGTATCATGGCGCCAGAGGAAGTGTTCACGGCATCGTCATTTAAGGAAAAGAATGATATTTACATTCGGGAAGTTAAGAAATTAGGTGTTGCTGTTCTGAAGAAAGCGCTGGAAAAATCAGATTGGAAAGCCGACTCTTTAGACTATATTATTACCGTAAGTTGTACTGGTATCATGATTCCGTCCTTGGATGCTTATATTATTAATGATTTAGATTTAAGGCAAGATATTGTGAGACTTCCTGTAACTGAAATGGGTTGTGCTGCTGGGGTTTCAGGTATTATTTATGCGAAAAACTTTTTAAAAGCTAATCCGAATAAAAGAGCCGCTGTGATTGCGGTTGAGAGTCCGACTGCCACTTTTCAATTAGAAGATTATTCCATGGCTAACATGGTCAGCGCAGCTATTTTTGGTGATGGTGCAGCCTGTGTTTTATTATCATCAGAAGAGGATGCTGTTGGGCCAAAAATAATAGGAGAAGGCATGTATCACTTTAAAGAGGCTACCCAAATGATGGGTTTCGATTTGACTAATGAAGGTTTAAAAATGATTTTAGATCCAGCGGTTCCATCAACAATAGCAGAACATTTCCCAGCTATAATCCACCCTTTTTTAGAAAAATACAACAGTTCCATCGACAAAGTAAATCATTTAATTTTTCATCCTGGCGGAAGAAAAATTGTACAAACAGTTGAAGAACTTTTTGGTGCTTTAGGTAAAAATATCGACGATACTAGAGAAGTTCTTAGGTTATATGGCAATATGAGTAGCGTTACCGTAATTTATGTTTTAGAACGATTTTTAGAGAAAAACTTAGAAAAAGGAGAACAAGGAATTATGCTCAGTTTCGGACCGGGTTTCTCTGCACAACGAGTTTTGTTAGAATGGTGATTTTAATTGAAAATATAAATGGAAATTAAAGGCATAAGGCAAATAGTTAAAAGTCAAAAGCCAAAATTTAGAAATGCAAAAATTAATTAAAAACGGTCAACCTTAATGAGGGAACTCAAAATTTCGTATTTCGTATTTTTTAAATTTAAAGGCTTAAGACTTGATAGTTAATACTTTAAAAAAAACATGTTAAACAAAAAATGGGCAATTATACTTGGTGGTAGTAGCGGTTTAGGCTTGGCTACGGCAAAAAAATTGTCAAGATATCAATATAATATTATCGTTATTCATCGAGATCGGCGCAGCGAATTACCTGCCATTGAAATGGAGTTTGATATGATAAGAGCAAACGGAGTTATTTTTAAAAATTATAATTTTGATGCTACAAATGTTGAAAAAAGAGCTGAAATACTTTCGGATATAAAAAGCTGGATAGGTACAGGTAAAATTAATGTTTTGGTACATAGCATAGCCAAAGGAAATTTAAAACCTATGTTTTCGGAAACCCAAAAAACATTGGAACATCAAGATTTTCAACTTACCTTAGAGGCCATGGCCATTAGTGCTTATGATTGGACAAGTGGTTTGGTAAAGCAAGATTTATTTTCAGGCGATGCTAGAATTATTGCGTTTACAAGCGAGGGAAATACCAAAGCCATTCCAAATTATGCCGCCGTTTCGGCTGCCAAAGTGGCCCTTGAAGCCATTATTCGGAATATAGCTTTAGAATTTGCTTCGATCGGAATAAAAGCCAATTGTATTCAGGCAGGTGTAGTTGATACGGCTTCATTGCGAATGATACCCGAAAATGATAAAATAAAAGAAAACGCAATACAACGAAATCCTAATAAGCGATTAACAAAGCCCGAAGACGTTGCAAATGTTGTTTATTTACTAAGTACGGAAGAAGCCAAATGGATCACAGGAACTATTATAAAAGTGGATGGTGGCGAAAGTTTAAGATAATATGAAGTATCAAAATATCATACAACAATTGCCTTATACTACTCCGTTTTTATTTGTGGACGAACTAACACATGTAGATGATATTAGTGCTCAGGGATATTTTACCTTTAAAAAAAATGCCTATTATTATCAAGGGCATTTTAAAGATAATCCTGTTACTCCGGGTGTTTTGTTAACAGAATGTTGTGCTCAGATAGGATTGGTATGTTTAGGAATACGATTGCTGAGCTCAAGTGATAGTTTAAGTATAAATGGACTTCAAATTGCCTTGACAAGTTCAGAAATGGAGTTCTATTTGCCTGTTTTTCCGGATGAAAAAGTATTGGTAAAATCCGATAAAATATACTTTCGTTTTCAAAAATTAAAATGTACTGTAAAAATGTATAATGCGGAAAATAAGCTAATTTGCAAAGGCACTATTGCAGGAATGTTTAAAACCTCAGAAAATGAATAATCGTGTTGTGATTACTGGATTGGGAATTTGTGCTCCGAATGGTATAAACATTACTAGTTTTACTCATGCGCTAAAAAACGGCATCAGCGGTATTACGTTTCACCAAGAGTTGGCGGATTTGGAATTTGGCTGCCAAATAGGAGGGAAGCCTTTGGTTTCTGATGCACTTTTAGCCACCTATTTTACCCCATTGCAATTGCGCGGACTCAATGCCACAGGAATACATTACGGGGTTATTGCCGGCGTTGATGCTTGGAAAGATGCTGATTTACCTATTGAAAACAAAGCGCAACCAGACTGGGAAAACGGAATTATCTTCGGAACAGGAATTCTGGGGGTAGATCAATTTCGGGATGCTATTCATTTAATTGACGCTAAAAATACCCGAAGATTAGGCAGTACTTCGGTTATGCAAACCATGGCAAGCGGAATAAGTGCCTATTTAGGTGGAATTTTAGGTTGCGGAAATCAGGTTACCACCAATTCCTCGGCTTGCACAACGGGTACTGAGGGAATTTTAATGGCATATGAACGTATTAAGACCGGAAAAGCAAGCCGAATTTTAACAGGAAGCTGTAGCGATAGTGGCCCTTATGTTTGGGGTGGCTTTGATGCCATGCGAATTTTACCTAGAGCCTATAACGATAATCCGACTAAGGCAAGCAGGCCCATGAGCGCCTCAGCTTGCGGATTTGTGCCTGGCAGTGGAGCAGGAGCATTAGTATTAGAATCTTTGGATAGTGCTTTACAAAGAGGAGCTCGTATTTATGCCGAAGTATTAGGTGGCGCGGTAAATAGTGGCGGACAAAGAGGAGAAGGCACCATGACGGCACCCAATAGTGAAGCCGTTCAACGCTGCATTACAGCCGCGGTGGAGGATGCCCAAATTCATAAAAATGATATTGATGTGGTAAACGGACATTTAACAGCCACCAGCAAAGACGGCTTAGAAATCGAAAATTGGAGTAAGGCTTTAGAACGCAATCAGCTCGATTTTCCGTATATCAACTCTTTTAAAGGAACTGTGGGACATTGTTTGGCCGCCGCAGGAAGTATTGAGTCTGTCGCAAGTATTCTTCAATTTAAAGAAGGGGTCGTTTTTGAAAACAGCAATTGCGACGATTTACATCCTAAAATTGAAAAAATAGTTCATCCGACCAAAATTCCTAGGAAAACTATTATCTATGCTCCAAAGATCATCGCAAAAGCAAGTTTTGGCTTTGGAGATGTAAATGCTTGTGTTATTTTTAAGGAGTATTAGGTGGTAATTAAAAATGCCAAAAGAAAAAATAGAGAGTAGCTTTTAAACTGAATTCACTAAGGGGAGTCGAAGTTTAGTAGGGGAGTAAAAATGATTCTATCTAGGGATAAGGAAATAAAAAAAACGGATTGCTTTGCTGTGCTCGCAATTACGAACAACAAACAAGCATCAACAAACAAGCATCAACAAACAACTAAATTATGAATACGGAAGAACGCTATCAAAAATTAAAGGATATTATAAAAATTTACCTGCCCGACGATGTTTCTGTGGATGAAATAACCGCTGAAAGCCATTTTATAAACGAACTCAATATCAATTCTGCAAATCTCGTGGATATTGTTTTAGATGTTGAAGATGCTTTTGATATCATGCTAGAGAATGAAGATATGGATCAAATGCAAACCGTTAATAATGCCCTTCAAATTATTGATACAAAACTAAAAGCTAAACAATAGTTACTATTTATCTTCCTGAGTGCTAATTGTTTCTTCTTTTACTTTTATTAATATAGAGGCTAATACACCACCAATTAAAGAAACAGCAATCACGGTTAGCGACAACCATTCAGGAATTTCGATATGATGCGAAAAAAGCATTTTTAAACCTACATACGCTAAAATAACTACCAAACTATAATTGATAAAACGGAATTTTTGTAGCATTCTCGATATCAAAAAATACATAGATCGTAAGCCTAAAATAGCAAATATATTAGAGGTAAAAACAATAAATGGATCGGCCGTAATCGCTAATATAGCGGGAATACTATCGAGTGCAAATAAAATATCAGTTAATTCAATAACCACTAGCGCCACGAAAAGTGGAGTTGCGGCGTTTAATCCCATCCGTTTAATAAAAAAATCATGTCCGCTTAACTGTGAAGTAATGGGGTATATTTTTTTTATCTGACGAAAAATAAACGACTTTTTAGGGTCAAAATCTTGATTATCGCCTTTAAGCATTTTAAAAGCGGTGTACAAGAGAAATACCCCAAAAACGTAAATAATCCAATCGAACCTTGTAATGAGTGCCACCCCAAAAAAAATCATCAAAGCTCTAAAGACAATCGCTCCAAGAATACCCCAAAACAATACGCGGTGTTGATAAATAGGCGGAATTTTAAAGGAAGTGAATATAACGGCAATCACGAACACATTGTCGATACTCAAAGACAGTTCTATTAAATAACCTGTAATATATTTTAAAACAGCACTGTTAGGTGATAATCCGGTAGGGTTATCAATTAATCCCTCAGAAAATAGCCAATAAATAACCCCACTAAAACTCAAAGCTACGGTAACCCAAACTGCCGTCCAAATACCTGCTTCTTTAGATTTAATAATATGATCTTCCTTATTAAAAACCCCTAAATCTAGGGCTAGAAAAACAATAATAAGTGCAAGAAATAAAACCCAAACTAACATATCATATTTTTTGTGCTAGCAAATGTAATCATCATTCTCTCATCTTAAATGCTCTAATGATTTTTATTTTTGACTAAAATGAAGTGTTAAGTGCTATTCAAAATAGTAGTCCTATTTAATCCTATAAAGTGGTCAACCTTAGTTATTAATTTAGTAATTTTAAAATCAAATTTAAAAACATTTAGAGCATGAAAATTAAAACGACTATCTGGACCATCATTTTAAGCATTTTTGCAAGTTTAAGCACCATAATGCTGCCGGCGCAGTCTGATATTTTAAAGAAATTAGAAGAAATTGCCATAGTAGATCAAAAAGTGATGATGCCTATGCGTGATGGTATTCGGTTAGCAACGGATATTTATCGTCCTAAAACAGATGTGCCAGTTCCTATTATTTTTTCTCGAACTCCTTATAATTTTAATACTTGGATAGATGGTAAAGAAAGTACCCGAACCTTAGAAACCGCGTATAAAATGGTAGAACAAGGCTATGCGTATGTGGTACAAAATGAGCGTGGTAGGTATTTTTCTGAAGGAGAGTGGGATATTTTAGGCACACCATTAACCGATGGTTATGATGCTTTTACTTGGATGAAAGAACAATCATGGTCCAACGGAAAAATCGGTACATTAGGATGTTCCTCCACCGCAGAATGGCAAATGGCCGTTGCGGCACTCGACCATCCATCGCATGCTGCTATGGTACCTCAGGGATTTGGTGCAGGCGTGGGCACCGTCGGTAAATTTCAAGAACAAGGAAATTGGTATCGTGGTGGTGCAGAACAGCTTTTATTTTTTTCATGGTTATATGGCGTAGAACATGATAAATTTAAACCAAGAATACCGGCTGGTGCAACTCAAGAAGATTTAATCCGAATTTCGAGGTTTTACGATTTGAGTCCTGAAAATCCGCCAGTGGATATGCTACAAGCCTTATCGCATTTACCCATTCAAGATATTTTAAAGAACATCAACGGAAAAAAAGAAATTTTTGATAAAATGGTAAGCCGTAAACCGAATGATCCTGAGTGGTTCAAAGGAGGATTATACCATGATACAATGGATTTTAGTGTGCCTAGCTTTTAGTTCGCTTCTTGGTATGATGTTGCTATTAGTCCAAATATTGCCTTGTTTAACCATGTGCGGAAAAATGCAAAAGAGGCTTCTATTCGCGATAATCAGTATTTAGTAATTGCACCCACCTTGCATTGCGCTTATACAAGAGCCACGGAAGATACCGTAGTAGGCGAGCGCAGTGTTGGCGACGCGTGTTTAAATTACGATGAACAAATTATGGCTTGGTTCGATTTATGGTTAAAAGACAGTCCAAATGATTTTAAAACCAAAACTCCAAGAGTTCAATATTACACCATGGGAAGTAACAAATGGCAGGCTTCCGAAGTATGGCCTCCAGAAAACGCAAAAATGACCAGCTATTATTTATCCAGTGGAGGCAATGCCAATACTTTAAACGGAGACGGTGTTTTGAGTACCAAACTTCCAAAAAATACCATTTCTGACTCCTTTACTTACGACCCAATGAATCCTGTGATGAGTTATGGCGGCAATGTATGTTGCACCGGTAACGCAATTCAAGGCGGTGCTTTTGACCAACAAGAAATGGAAAAAAGGGAGGATATATTGGTCTATACCACAGCACCATTAGAAAATGGTGTTGAAGTTTCTGGCTTTATTGAAACCAAATTATTTGTGTCTTCGGATGTAAAAGATACGGATTTTACCATTAAATTAATTGATGTGTATCCTGATGGCCGTGCCTATAACTTAGATGAAACCATACAACGAGCCCGCTACCGAGAAGGTTATGATAATGAAGTTTTTATGGAAAAAGGAAAGGTCTATGAAATAGATTTAACCCCGATGTCCACCAGCAATTATTTTAAAAAGGGACACAGCATTCGAATTGAAATATCGAGCAGTAACTTTCCACGTTTTGCCCGGAACTTAAATACAGGTGGTGCCAATTACAATGAAAAGGATGGAGTTATTGCTCATAATAAAATTCACCATAGTAAAAAGCAAGCTTCGGAAATACGTTTACCAGTCATACAAAAATAGCATTTTGGTTGGCAATTGACAATAAATTAACAAAGGGTATAAACATATAGAGATTTCAAAATTAAAAGCACTGCAATGAAAGGGAAAAGACTTTACACCAAGCAGAAATTATACTTTTCTTGTCTTGGCTCTTACTTTTTTAGTATTTCAATAACCGTATTGTCTTAACGCTTTGGCCGAGAGGTAACCTATAATAATTCAGTCGATTAAATTTTTAAAAAAAGCCCAAACTATTATAACAGCTTGGGCTTTTTACAATGGGCAAAACCATTATTTTACTCTACTGAGTTTGTCTTTTCGCTTTTTAAGTTGACGTTCTAAATCGTCAATAGATTGAGCGATGGACGCCTCAAAATTACCGTTACTCGATTCTGCGAATAAACGAGGCCCGGGTATGCTTAATCTAATATTACAAATCATTCCTGTATCAGGACTAGAGGTGTTTTCCGTTTTAAAAAAAACATCAGCACGAATAATGTTATCAAACTTATCAAAAAGCTTCGTAAGCTTTTTGCCAGTAAAGATTTCAAGTCGTTCACTTGCTTTGACGTTGTCGTATTCAAAATTGATATTCATAGATTATTATTTTAAGAATGAAACTTTAATTATTTGCTAAAAGTCAAAAACTAAATATACCACAATTTTTTGGTATTATAATTACGAAAAATAGATAATAGAACGTTAAAAAAATATGTTTACAGCACTAAATTTCGTATCTTTTGGTTAGACTTTAAAAGCTATTCTTATGGAAAACAACAAGCCTTACATCGAAAGTCACCATCAAATACAAAAAAGCAATACCTACCTAATTCAATTAGAACGTTATACTAATGATTTGATACAAAGTACAGTTCTCATAAACAGCTACCTTTACGAACCAAAAACAAAAGAGTTATTTGAGCTAAAAGTAATACTCAAAGCTAAGGTTGAAAATTTAATCTTATCTACGGCTCAATTATTAGGCGAATTCAAAGTTAAAAGCAGTCCGCAGAACAATCAAATAGCCATGATAACTAAACAGATTAAAGCCTTGGAACTAGTTCATGGAGAAATTAAAGCCTATTGTTGTGAAGCTCAAAGCGGAAATAAAATTCAAGTTCTTTAAATTATTAAAAAATACAATTCAATGAAATATTTATTTATTACAACCTTCTTTTTATTGCTTGGTTGTGGTGGCTCTAGTAGGGTAGTGGCTCCAAGTGATGAAAGTAGGGCTTTAGACTCTTTAATGGTTCAAAATAATTTTATTATAGAGGCCGATTGGGCATCGCCCCAATTAACTGCAAGTATGGCATCAATTGCCAATAGTGGCTTGTTAGGAATTGGTAATAATGCCAATAACATTAATTTAATAGGAAATCCAAATTTTTTAAAAGTCCAAGGAGATACTATTTCAGCCTATTTACCTTATTTTGGAGAACGCCAAATGGGAGGAGGCTATGGTACTAGTAGCGCCATTGAATTTAAAGGAATACCCGACAATTTAAAAATAGAAAAAGACAATAAAAAACAACTATATCGCATTAGATTTAATATTCAAGGGGACAAAACTGAAACTTATAATGTTGTAATAGATTTATATCCGAATAAAACCAGTTTTATAAACGTCAATAGTTCACAACGCTTTCCTATTCGGTATCAAGGTAATGTAGCGGCCATTAAAAAAGAAGAATGAATTAGATCGATGTAAGCATACGGCAGTATCAAATTCTAAAAAAACCAAAAATAAAATCCCAAAAAAAATAAAAAAAAACGCTACAAGTAGCAGGGAATTAAGCAATGAAGGAATAAAATTAAAAATATTTAGAAAGTTTATTTATGACGGAAAGACATGAGTATTTTATGAACCGAGCCATTGCATTGGCAGAAGAAGGCATGAATTCTGAGGCTGGAAGGCCTTTTGGTGCGGTGGTGGTGAAAAACGATGAAATAATCGCAGAAGCTTATAACCAAGTAACCTCTAAAAACGATCCAACGGCACACGCAGAAATCGTTGCGATTCGCAAAGCTTGTGAAAAGCTGAATAATTTTGAATTAAGAAATTGTATTATTTATACTTCCTGCGAACCCTGCCCAATGTGTTTAGGGGCTATTTATTGGTGTCAAGCAAAAATGGTGTATTATGGCTCTAGTCGAAAAGATGCAGCTGAATTTAATTTCGATGATCAGTTTATTTATGAAGAGATTGATAAAGATAGGAACGACCGTAAAATTAAATTTGTGCAAATCGCTCAAAATGAAGCCATAAAGGTGTTTGAGGCTTGGGAACATAAAAATAAATAAGGGTAAAGCAACAAACGCCTCTTGTACTCCTTTTATTAAGTTTACAGGAGAATATTCTGCTTTTCTCTGTCGATTTCAAATTGAAATAAAAAAGCTTCCAATGTCATTAGAAGCTTTTTTAGCTTAAATTTTTATTTATTTTTGAATAGCGTTTCTACCAATATTAGCAACAGCTACTACAGTATCATCTGTTTTATTCTCAAGGATGGCAATATGTCCATTAAATCTTACCAAATCATCATAATCAATGATATTGCCATTGTCTAATTTAGTAACCAAGGTTTTACTTATTTGACAAGTACAAACTTCTAAAGTAATCGCATTTTCTCCATTATCCCTAGCAGCGTCAAAGCGTATAAAAGCTGGATGTTCAGCAGTATTGCTACCTGTTAGTTCTATAAGAATAAAAGTACTACCATTACTATCTTCAGTAAAAGTAGCTGTTCCGCGAATGTTTGAACCGTTAAATGGTGTTATTATATATTCGGTCTGTTGTAAAATGACGATTTCTTCAGCATTCTCTTTTTTACAACTTGATGTAATGAACATAACTAAAACTAGCATAAAGCTTAGGGGGGAATTTTTCATATGATGTAAATTTTTTATTACAAATCAAAATTATAGAATAGACGCGTCACGCTCTGAATTTTTTCGTTGAAATACAAGATAAGTCTGTCAAAAGTTTTTTATGCTACTGAAAAGAAGAGCAGCTATAGAACAAGGAAAAGGCCAAGTATTAATATTTTTTATTTTACATAATATAAATTATAGTACAAATATACAGCAAAAGGATGTATGCTTGCATTTTACAAAATTCCAGATATGATGCCTTTAGGTTCATATCGTCTGGAATTATGTAAAAATCCTTTTGCAGCCACCGCATAACTCAACTTTAGCTATATTTCAATATTATGTAAAATATTCCCAAGGTATTCATTTTTTATTAAAATAATTAGAACTTGAGTCTATAAACTAATAAGCGGTTTGCTTCGCAACCTTTATAAAACATTTGTATCTATAATTTGCCGTGACGCCTGTGCTGAGTTTTTCGACTTAGTATAAAATAGCCGCTGCCAAACGCTCGATTGTTTTATAAAATCAAATTGCTTTGCAGCCACATCAACTCGCAGATTCATAAAATTGATATGCAATCAATTTTATTCACTCGTATTTTACCCACAATTTCCAGCCGCTTGCCAACGCCATTTAAAAACTAGCCTTTTAGATTAATTCAAAATTCTCGTATTCGAGGAAAACCCTGCAAGATTTTTTTCTACGACATTCTCATCAGCTTCCCGCAACAGCTAAAATTTTCTCTTCGGGCAAAATTCTTAGCCCTTGCTAACCTCTTGCTTTGTTTGAAGCTTTTCTTTAAGTGCTTCTAACATTATGTAAAATAAGGCATAAATTCTTAAGTTTAAGAATCTTTAGAATTTTGAGCGAGCTGTAGCGTTGGAATTGACTAGCTCGGTGTTAATTGAAGTCTCTTTTCTTTTTTTCTTGATAAAAAAAGAAACAAAAAAATCAAGGCTT
>JBGSQM010000054.1:0-7301 GCA_041738035.1 Cellulophaga sp. | reverse complement strand
GCGATAAGTTTTTTGAAGGAAATCGCTATCTGCTTAACTATTCAGTAAGGGTATAGAAATTAACTTTTAAGTGGCGCTCGGTCGCTGCCTATTAATTTAACATAGTCCAAAAAGGAAAGCCTGCCTTTATAATAAGTGTTTCCAATCACATAGGCAGGTTGAATTTTTATCTAGACCATCGTAAAATAATAATCTTTTAATTTAAAAACCCGATTCCGATGCCTAGGCCAAATCCGTACCGCCCTTTTGAATTGGAAGAAAAAGGTTGGAGTGGACTTATTTTGGTCAAATCGCCTTCTTTTCCTTTTGGAATATTGGCGTAGTAAATACTTGGGTAAAGGGAAACAGAAATCTTTTCCATTTTTTTCATAATACCTAATTTAAGATGGGTTGATTGCGTTGAAGTATTGAACGTCAAATCATTGGTTATGTAATTGTACCATACTATTTCAGGCTTAAAGTACCAATTCTCTTTTAGCTTGGTCGTGCCTCCTATTCCTAAACCAGCATTATAAAGTGATTCTTCCAAAAAATTATATCCTACCGAAACTATAGTGTAGAGCGATTTTACCCCTGATTTGTAGCTTAACCCAATATTTTGATAGTCAGAGAAGGAGATTTCCAATTCGCGATAACCACCTTTCCTATAGAAATTGAGTAAACCTATGCCGCCACCTTTTACTACAGAATCAGCCACATTTATCAAGCCAACCTGATAACCGTTTAAGGAGTTAGCTCTATTGAAAATGCCACTTAACTGAAGTCCCTTTACTTTTTTAGCAGTATTGGCGATACCGGCCATTTGTACACCTTGCGAATTTTCTGCAAGATTGATTAGACCTGCATTTTGAAATCCTCGTACGTTACCTGAGAAGTTGATTAAACCAGCTAACTGATAACCATTCACATACCCTTTTGTATTGTTCATTAGACCCGAAGCCTGAAACCCGGTCATATTACCCATGTTCTGGTTATACAATGTGCCAATTTCTGTGCCTTCAATACTTTTGACGGTGCCTGATAGCAGGTTGAATGAGGCGTAGTAATCATTTTCTTTACTCGCTTTACCATCAGTACTGATTGATTGCACCACTGAAAAATGAAACTGTTTGTCAACTTGAGCATTTGACTTAATTGCCCAAACGATTGAGATAAAAATAATAGCTTTTTTCATGAATGATTTTTGTTAGAATTAAAGAGGTAAAGGTAACCTTGCCTATTCATCTTAATATTCACTTTAGTTAAGAAAGGGCAGGACAAAACAACTTGGATTATTTCTAATTTTTGTTGAAGAAGTTTTTGCGCAATGGCATTTATATTTTTTTTTAAAATCAGTTTATACACTATACAATTTCTTTCGCGTTTCATATTTGTTATTGATTGAGCGGTAAAATTAGCTTAATCACTTTAAACTGAAGTACCAGCTTACAAGATGGGATTCATCAATCTATTTGGAGAAGAATTTCTGTATCTGGGTATTCTTTTGCCAAAGATGAAAATGGTTTTTGGAAAATGGGACTCGTTGCACCATGGGTTTGTAATCAGGTTATTTTATATAAAAAAGTCTCTGAATATCTTATTTAATGCCTTGATTTTTGAACTCTTATTCGCTTTTCAATAGAACTAGAAAAATTCCTAAAAAACTTCTATATTCCGGCTAAAAAACTCTTGAGTTAAAATTACAACTTAACTTACTGTCCTAAATTTGGGGAGTATTATACTATGATTATACTTAGAATTCTATTAATAATGGCGTTAGCCTTTTGTGTTTATTCAATGATTTGCTTCCTCTTGGTGAAAAAATATTGGAAATCTTTTCTTAAGTCCGATAACATTGGTAATTTAGTTTATTGTTGCTTGACATTAGTACTTATTGATTGTTGTTAGACTTAACTAATATAGTCAGGATTAAACTTTCTTGTTTGAAATTGCTGTAATATAAGGTCTGATTCGAATTGAGGAAAATGGATTGACTAAATATCATACGACTATTAATAATTATAATGGCTTTCAAAAATATTAATGATAGGAAACGAATATAAAGCTGAAAGAGGATCAGCAACCAACAGCACCTATATTTTGGTTTGAAATTAGCAGGAAACTTAGGTTTTTTAGATGGACTGCCGTCGTTCATTGTTACGGAAACAAATTCATAATTACCAAGATATTAATTAAATCGCAACTATGCTTTTAACTAAACTTCATATACCTTCTCCAGAGAAGAATTTAATTCAACGTTCAAATCTTTTTAATAAATTAAACGAAGGTCTCAACCGTAAATTAATTCTTATTTCTGCACCTGCCGGATTTGGCAAGACTACCCTTATAAGTGATTGGATCAATCAATACAAGATTCAAACAGCATGGGTTTCACTGGACAAAGGAGATAGTGATCCGGTTGAATTCTTGAGCTATATAATCGCAGGTATTCAAAGTATTAGTGCAGAATTTGGACAAAGTGCGATGATGCTTTTAAAATCTCCCGACAAACCTAAATTTAAGTCTATTACCGATTTGCTTCTTAATGATATACTGCAAATTAGTCAAAATATGCTCTTAGTACTTGACGATTTTCATTTGACTGATACAAACGAAATTACAAAAATAGTAGCTGATTTACTAGAACGGCTTCCTGATAATATTCATATTGTAATATCAACCCGATCAGACCCTGCGCTTCTTATAGCTAAGTTAAGAAGCCAACATCAACTTGTTGAATTACGTTCGTCAGATCTTGGTTTTTCGGCGAATGATATTTATGTTTTATTTAATAAAAAACTAAAAATTGTCTTATCACTTGATGATGCTTATTCACTTGAAACCAAGACTGAAGGTTGGATAGCTGGCCTGCAACTTACAGCATTATCACTTCAGAACAGGAAAGATGTTTCTGGATTTATTCAAGACTTAAAAGGAGATAACCGATATATCATGGATTATCTGATTGAGGAAGTACTTAAAGTCCAATTAGATGATATTAAAGAATTCTTGTTACAAACATCCATATTAGAGAGATTCTGTGCTTCCTTGTGTAATACCATTTTGAAAAGAAATGAAAGTCAGATAATTATTGAGATGCTGGAAAAAAATAATCTTTTTGTCATTCCGCTAGATTCAGAAAGGAAATGGTACAGGTATCATCATCTCTTTGCTGATTTATTAAAACAAAGACTTTTACTAAAAGATAAATCTTTAGTTGAAAATCTTCATAAAAAAGCCGCTAAATGGTTTGAAGATAATGAGATGTATGATTTAGCCATAGAACATACTTTGGTCACTAAAGATTACGTAAGAAGTATTCGATTACTTGAACGGGTAGTTGAGGATATGTGGAAAAACGGCCTTCATTCCGCTATTTCAAGTTATGGTGAATTGATTCCACATGATGTGATAAAATACAATCCTGAATTTTGTTTATATTATTCATGGATATTAATTAATAATGGAGAAATTCAAAAGGCCGAACCACTTTTGAAATTTGCTCAAAAAATAACCAACGATAAAATACGTGATAAAAAAACCAAAAAACAGGAAGTTGAAAATTATATAAAATTGCACGGAAAAATTGCGGTTGCCTTTGCCCATTTAAATTCAAACCTACAGAAACCGGAGATAATATTAGATTATTGCCAAATAGCCTTTCAAAATCTTTCCAAGGAAGATATCTTATGGCTGGGTTGGGCATGGAATTCTAAAGGTATTGCAGAAATGAATAAAGGAAATTCTAAGGAGGGTATAGATGCATTAATCATCGCTATAGAATTCGCAAAAAAATCAGGTAATTTATATCTTATTTCATCAGCAACTTCATCTCTATCCTTCCGCGAGTCAATCTTTGGTCAGTACAAATCATCATATAAACGCTGCACTGATCTTTTGGCTTTTATGAAGGAAAAAGGATATTCGGAGATTGCAAAAGCAGAATGGACATATGCAGGATTATTTACTAGGATGTCTGTTACAGAATGTCTTTGGGCCGATTTTGATAAAGCTTTGGAAAGTATAGAAACAGCATATAAACTATGTAAAAATGAAAATAATATTACTCAAAAAATAATAGCATTACTAGCGTATTCATATATTTTGCATGCTCGTGAAGATAAAACTGGAGCTGTGAATAAATTAAATGAATTGGAGGGAGTATTGAAACAGTTTAAGATCTCACCTTATATTATTACAACGTATGTTGGATGGAAAATTTACTTACTAATTGAAGCATCTCAACTTGAGAAAGCAAATGATTTTGCAAAAGAATGCGGATTGGAAATTAATGGAAAAATTTCCTTTCAAAATGATCATTCATATCTAAATTTCGCTCGTTTGTTGATAGTACAATATCAATTTGTTGAAGCAACAACCATTCTATCTAAAATATTCACATTAGCAAGTGCTGGTGGTAGGACTGATATGCTGGTCCAAGTTGAAATTCTATATGCTATCATGAATATGATGAAAGGCTTTCAGGAAAAAGCGATTAGAAACTTAATTGCCGCGATGGAATATGCAGCCGATGAGGAATTATTAAATTATTTTCTTTTTGACTTAAATACTACGAATATAATATTGGAAGAAGTTTATAAAATACAAGCAACAACCAAAACAAAAATCCCTAAGACATTTATCGACAAACTTAAGTACGCGATTAGTAAAAAGCAAAATCGTGTAAAAAATCAAGCAAATTTAGAATTAAGCGACCGTGAACTGGAAACATTAAAACTTATTGCTGAAAACTTGACGAATCTGGAAATTGCGGATAAACTGTTTGTTTCTGTCAACACTGTGAAAACACACTTAAAAAATATCTTCATTAAACTTGATGTAAACAGCCGGTCTAAAGCTGTTACGAAAGCAAAACAAATTCAATTGATTTAGTAATCTGCCAGTAATCGTCTCTTCATATTAGATTGTCTTCACGAAATTATTTATTCAGAAAATCACCCACCCGGGTGATTAATTTCTCCTGGGTGCCTCCTACTTTTGTCCTGTAGTTAATTCTTCAAAATATGAACAACATAACAAAAATAATGGTCAAGGGGCATCTTGACAAAAAATTGAAAAAATCCTTTGATAGGATTAATTTCACTTGTGACGGAGACAATTTGGTTTTTTTCCGAAAAAATTTAAGATGACGCATTTACGCGTGGCATTCTAAACTGGATACGGGACTTAAACTTGAAACTTATTTCAGTTTTTACATTTGAAAATTAATGATAATCATTTAAAAATAAATAAAAAGAAATATGCAAAATAAAATTTTTTGGATTGGTTTTGTCTTAATGATAACAAGCACTTTACAAATTAAAGCACAAGATGTAAAACAAGATAGTACTTACAGAAAGTGGTTTGTTGGAAGTTCACTTTTTATGTTAGGAAATTTAGATAATACAAACAACCCTGAGTACATACAGTTAAATACTGGCTACAGGATAACACCTAAAGATGTAGTTTCCTTAGATTTTAAAAGATCTGTTTATGCTTGGCCATTAGGTATATCTTTAGCATCACCATCATTTGATAAACCTAGAGAAGGATATCCCGGACATGCACGAATCCTTGCCCCTACAATAGGATACCAGCGTTTTTTATGGAAAGGTGTCTTCATATCCCTTCATGCATTGAATGCTTTTGAAAAATATTTTGATGAGAATAAAAATACGATTGGAAATGGATATACCTTATATCTTAATTTCCATGTGGGTTACCAATTTAATTTTTTTAATAATCGCTTCTTTTTTGAACCAGCTATTGCATGTAGCTATTGGCCTGTAAGAAATGGTGTTCCTGAATCCTTTAAAGTAGTAGAAAAAAAATGGGATAACTCCGTTTTTCAACCGGGCCTTAATTTCGGGTATAATTTTGATTTTAGAAAGAAAAAATAAATAATTACTACAATGAAAAAAATCGTCATTTATTCTGTGTTATTATTACTCACAAGCTTTTTTTAGTTCATGTGGCATCGGCACCTCCCTTGTTGCCAACCACAATCAAAACGCCACTGAGGTACACTTAAGCGGTAACAACTTTAAAGTAATTGATGAGGTAAGCGGAAGTTCGGAGGTATCTTATATGTTGGCGATTGGAGGTATGAACAAAAGGCAATTATACCAAAATGCATATTCAGAGATGATGAAGAAAGCCAACTTGCTGAATGGTTCCAAAGCCATAATCAACGTGATGACAGAAGAACACGTTAGTGGTTTTGCCCCTTTCTTTGTGAAAAGAACTATAACGGTTAGTGCGCAAGTAATTGAATTTACAAGGTAAATTCAAAGAAAAGAGCTGTTTACTATTTTTAGGATATATTGAAATGACTGATGGATTTAAACAAAAAGATGACAAGTGGCTAAAATACACGCCTGAACTAGGACTTCATTTTGGTTATAATTTTTAAATAATAATTTATGAAAACGCAAAAAACAGCACAAAATGAACTGAAAGAAATCAAAGTCAGATTAAAATTGAAGCTTACAACATTGTGGACAAGTTTTATGTTTCTCTATACCTATGTAGATTATTATCACTTATATATGCCTGGTTCCATAAAAGATATATTGGCAGGAAAAGTATTTGTATTTGATATTTCATATGTATTTCTACTGGTAGCTATGATTTTTGTAATAATTCCAGTTCTAATGATTTTCCTTTCTGTTGTTCTACCTGCTAAAACAAATCGCTGGACAAACATAATCGTAGCTATCATATTTATTCCTTATATGTTGTTTAATTTGGCAGGAGAGGCTTGGGTGCACATGTATATTGCTGCAACTGTAGAAGTTGTTCTTCTTTGTCTAATTATCCTTTATGCATGGAAATGGCCTCGTATTAAAACATGAAAAAATTATATGAACGAAAAATTTATAAAGGGTTTGTCTTGGAAGTAATATTAACTAGTATTATAAGAAAAACTCTTTTTTTCTTGATTTATAAAAACGGTTATGATTTATTCTTATTGCGATGATACATTTCAATAAAACTAAAATTGTCTGTAACTCGACCAAAAAGGCCTTAAAACAATCTCCTTTAATTAAGTAGTTACTTAAAGGCTTACTATCTCTTCTTTATTAAATGCATTCTTACTTGCAAGCAAAGTCGATTAATTGCTTGGGTTTGACAAATATTTGCCTAACAAAAGCAATTATAAATTATGAAATTAAAATCTATTTGCATATCCGTTTAGTTTCCAGTAGCTGTAATGCTTGCTATTATTAGTCTATCGAATATTTTCTCACCAAAATACCTTCTATTTAGCTTATATATGAACTCATTGAGGTATAACTGAAGATACTTTCTCTTTATTTTGT
>JBGSQM010000034.1:0-8435 GCA_041738035.1 Cellulophaga sp. | reverse complement strand
GTAGATACTGGCCTGCACCATAAGGGGTGGACACGTGAAGAAGCCATAGCTTATTCATTAGAGAACGAAGCGTTTCCAGAGGCACAAGTTGTTGCAGAAGTTGAACGGTATATGGTCATGCCAGCACAAGCGCTATCCTATAAAATTGGGCAACTTACCATTTTAAAATTACGCAATGAAGCAGAAAAAGCTTTGGGTGATGACTTTGATATCAAAGCGTTTCACAATACCATTTTGGATGCTGGCGATATGCCACTTGCAGTTTTGGAACAGCGGGTTAGAGCGTGGATTGATGAAAGAGGGAAATAATGATAAGGATTTAGTGAGAAGGAGTTAGAAATAGAAAAACTTGGAACTTTGAATCTGAAACCTGAGATAAGAAACCTGAAACCTGAGTCAAGAGACAAGAGGCAAAAAACTTGAACTCTTGCACTGAGCGGAGTCGAAGAGTAATCTTGAAAATCAACAACGCGGTTACTAAGCGTAGCCGAAGTAAACAACGAAAATTATGAATACAACAACCAACCAAATAAAACCAACACCAATTAATGAGCGCATTGATTTTTTGGATGTACTAAGAGGTATCGCCATACAATTTATATTTATGGCCAATATTCTTACCTTTTCAGGAATTTTTTTCTTTGCCCAATCCTTCAGAAATCCAGCAGCAGTATGGGTATCAGATGAGGTTATAGATTTTATTGCTTTTACGTTAATAGACGGAAAATTCTATTCTATATTTTCATTATTGTTTGGGATTGGTTGTATGATGCAATACCAAAAACTCAAAAAAACCAACAAGCCATTTCTACCATTTTTTAAACGTAGAATGTTCTGGTTGCTTGTTTTTGGGCTGTTACATTTAGTGGGGCTTTGGATGGGAGATATTTTAACGTTGTACGCACTTTTGGGTTTCTTATTGGTCTTTTTTATAGATACCGCAGACAGAAAATTGTTGTGGTTTGCCGCTGTTTTAATTTTCATGCCTTTGGTAAACTGGTTTGTTATTCATTTCTTGAAATTAGACTACACCCATTTTTTTTTCCAAAAAAGCTTAGACCTTTGGACATATTTTGGCTATCCACCTTCGGAGTGGAATGGTGAAACTTTCATAGATATGCAATTTTATTTGAGTAATGGCAAATGGGTAGATTTTTTCAAAATGAACATATCTAATGCACTGGTACGTGTAGGATTTATTTTAGAAGAAGGACGTTTTTTTAAGGTTTTGGGTGTTTTTTTATTGGGCTTGTGGGCTGGTCGTAAAATCTTAAATAATGGGCTTTTAAGCAATATCAAATTTTTAAAGAAAGTAGCATTTATAGGCATAGGCATTGGTTTACCGATGAGCATTGTTCGAACTTATTTTGTATTTTTTGGAGATGGGTCTGAGGGCATTAGTTTGTTAAACACCTTAAATTATGCCCTTAGTACTGTGCCTTTAGCACTAGGCTATGCCGCCTTGCTTGGCATGCTATATCATAAAAAACCTGTCTTATTAAATTGGATCGCGCCAGCAGGTAAAATGGCATTTACCAATTATCTGATGCAAACGATTATTTCAATAACTATTTTTTACCAACTCGGTTTCGGATTTGCAGGTCAATGGGGAACTACTGTAGTTATGCTCCTAGCCATAAGTATCTTTTTACTTCAAGTGCTATTCAGTACCCTATGGCTAAAACACTTTAGGTTTGGCCCTTTGGAGTGGATTTGGAGACAACTCACCTACAATAAAAAGATTAAAATCAAAAAAGAAATACTATGATAGCAACTATAAACATTGAAAACAAGAAAGCTAATCTAAAACCTATCGGCATGAAAAACTTTATTTATTGTATTGTACTAATCACCTGCTTTGGATGTTCAGAAAACATCAAAAAAGAAACAGATGAACCTTCCATTGTGGTAATGGCAGACTCTTATTATGAAAGGCTGTTAAAGACCTTTCCAGAAGCTGCCTATTATTTAGATATTGAACTTCCTGAACATAACGGTATTTCGTCCAATGAATTAGCAGCACTTTCTAAGTGGGAACAGTATCAAGACAGTCTTTATGGGGAACTCTCTAAATTAGACCTCGCTCAAATTACCGAACAGACCAATAAAATTACCTATTGGTTATTAAAGGAAGATCTAGAAGCGAATATCGGCTTACGAATTTGTAAACGAAATCTTTGGGATGTAGATCATTTAGACGGTTGGCCATCGCGATGGACGAGATTGGCAGAATTTCAACCCGTTGGTACAAGCGAACTTCGCAATCAGGCTTTTGAGCGATGGAACAAATTACCTGCATTCGTTACTACGGAAATCAGCAATTTGAAAAAAGGAATTGGCGAAGGGTATTCTATGCCCAAAGAAATAGTAGATCTTGTAATTGCGCAACTTCAGGTATTGCAAGACTACCCCATAGCAGATTCGCCATTTATGTCGCCTGCCAAAAGAGATGATAACCCTAAATTCCAAAAAGACTGGGAAGCTTTAGTACAGAATACTATTCTACCAAGTCTTTCAAAATATCAAGATTACTTGGTAAAAGAATACAAATCTAAAGCAAGAGAAGATGTTGCAATTTCTTCATTACCAAATGGAAGCGATTGTTACCAAGCCTACATTAGAAGTAGGACAACTACCAACAAATCTGCTGATGATCTATTTCAATTGGGTCAAAAAATAGTAGCTCAAAATAAAGCTGACGTTTCTAAACTAGGTTTTGAGGTCTATAAAACAAATGACTTTGCTGAAATTATACGATTAATAACTGAAGATTCTGCCAATAGCTTCACTTCCGCTGAAGAAATTTTAGACTTCAACACAAAACTACTTTTAAAAGCCAAAAAGGAATCAGAAAAATGGTTTGCCGTATTGCCTTCTACTGAAGTTAGCATTAAACCTTATGAAGAACACGAATCTGGAGTGGGAAGCTATGAAACTGCCACTGGGAACAAACCCGCTTATTATAGAATAAATTTAAAAAATATAGCCCTGCAAAAACGAAGCGATAATGAAATACTCACCATACACGAGGCATACCCAGGTCATCATTTACAATTGGGGATAGCAAAAGATATTAAAGGGCTGCATCCTGTTTCAAAGTTTATTGAATTTGGAAGTTATGTTGAAGGCTGGGCAAGGTATAGCGAACAATTGGCAGAAGAAATGGGCTTGTACGAAACTAAATTTGCCCAAATCAGAAGGCGTGCTTATATGCCAAGAGGTTTCGTGTATGATCCTGGGCTACACACAAAAGGTTGGACTAAAGAACAAGTCATCAACTATATAATAGAGTCTGGAATGAGTGCAGATATGGCTTTAACACTATACCAGAGAAGTATTGTTTGGCCAGCCCAACTCACCTCTTATGATGCAGGTGGCGAGGAAATAAAAGCACTTCGAATAATGGCAGAAGAAAAGTTAGGAGAACGTTTCAATATAAAAGAATTTCATACCAAAATATTAGAAAATGGATCTATCCCATTAAGTGCTTTAAGAACTACGATTGAAGAGTGGGTAACCGAAATTGGAAAATAGAAATATAACAAGAGAGATTTGAAAATAGAAAATATGAAGAGAAGAAATTTTGTCAAAACAACTGGTTTATCGGTAATTAGTTTAAGTGCCTTGGGACTTTTAGGAAATAAAAGCATAAACTTTTTAGAGGATTTTAATTTAAAAGTAAACGAAAAACGAATAGTAAACCGAATTGCCGAATTAGCCAAATTTGGTGTCGATGAAAAAGGACGTGGCTACCGAATTGCTTATAGCCAAGGAGATGTCAACGGGCGGGCTTGGTTCATGGACCTGATGAAAAAAGCAGGCCTTGAACCCAAGATAGATGCCGCCGGTAATATAATTGGTAAGCGAAAAGGGAAAAATCCTAATCTAAAAACCATAGCCTTTGGTTCACATATCGATATGGTGCCAGATGGAGGCAATTACGACGGAACTTTAGGCTCCTTAAGTGCTTTGGAAGTTATCGAGATATTCAATGAAAATAAATACACCACTGAGCATCCGCTAGAAGTAATCATTTTTGCTAATGAAGAAGGTGGCACTATTGGTAGTATGGCGATGGTGGGACACCTAACCGCAGACGGATTACAGCAAAAAAGCCAAATGGGTGTAACCCACGCAGAAGGCATCAAAGTTATCGGGGGTAACCCAGATGCTATTTCAAATAATATTCGTAAAAAAGGAGATTTAAAAGCTTGGTTAGAATTACATATTGAGCAAGGTGGCATTCTCGAACAAGAAAACATTGAAATTGGGATTGTGGAAGGAATAGTAGGAATAGTGCATTGGGAAGTAACGGTAGAAGGATCAGCCAATCATGCGGGCACCACACCCATGAAACTCCGAAAAGACGCTTTACTTGCTGCCTCTAAATTTATCACCGAAGTAAACGACATTGCTTTAAAAATAGAAGGACATCATGTGGCAACGGTTGGTAAAATTGATGCACAGCCAGGGGCTTATAATGTAATCCCGGGGAAAGTGGTATTGGGATTAGAAATACGGGACTTATCTGCGGAAAAAATAGAAAAGCTTTTTACAGAAGTGGAAAAGAAAGCAGTCAATATTGCCACCGAAACCAAGACTAAAATCACTTTCAAAAGGCAAGGCAATGATGCAAAACCTGCCTTGACCGATAAAAAATTGCAGCAAGTAATTGAGAAATCTGCCAAAGCCATGGGTTTAAGTACAAAATATATGCAAAGCGGTGCGGGTCACGACTCACAAGAAATGGCCTTAATTACCCCCGTAGGTATGATTTTTGTTCCAAGTGTAAACGGTATCAGCCATTCGCCAAAGGAATTCACTAAGTCGATAGACATGGCAAATGGGGCCAATGTGCTTTTGCAGACGATTTTAAGTGTCGATAAAACGAAAGTTTAACACAAGAGCTTGAAATTAATATCAGTTTTCTGCTGTAAGCATAAAATAGTCCATTTTTAAAAAATAATTAGTTAAAACAATAACAATTCAATCCTTATGAAACTCAAAATTAAAGTAATCGTTCTTTTATTTATTTTATTACAGATCAATGTTTTCGCCCAAGAAAAAACAAAACTTGAGCCAAAAGACCTGTTTGATATGGAATACATAAGCGACCCACAAATCTCTCCTGATGGTTCGCAGATTGTGTTCGTCAGAAACTTTAAAGATATTATGACCGACAGGGATTACTCCAATCTTTGGACCAGTAATCCCGATGGCACGAAGGTTCGCCAACTAACAAATGGTAATCAACGTGACTATGCTCCGCGATGGTCTAATGACGGTAAAAAATTAGCTTTTCTCTCTAATCAAGATGATGAAAAAGTCAAGCTATATCTTTTTTACATAGATACCCGAGAAACCATCACTTTAACCAATACCGCAGTTCCGCCAAGTGCAATTGCTTGGAGTGCCGATGATACCCAACTGGCATTTACGCAGTTTGTTTCGGAAGAAAAAAAATCACTACTTAAACTTCCTGCCAAACCCGAAGGAGCCGAGTGGAACGCCCCACCTATTTTTATTGACGAACTCAATTACCGATCAGACGGATCGGGATATAATAAGCCGGGCAAAACGCAGATTTTTACCATCGGGATAGATGGAGGCACGCCAAGACAACGCACGTTCAAGTCAAATAATCACGGTAGCCCCATTTGGTCGAAAGACGGACAAAGCTTATTTTTCACCGCAAACCTGCACGAAAATAACGAACTCGAACCCGCCAATTCGGAGATATATCAGTTAGAATTAAAATCAGGAAATGTAAAAGCGCTCACTTCACGTTTTGGGCCAGATGCGAATCCCGTGCTTTCACCAGATGGTAAAAAGATTGCGTTTAGAGGTAATGATGATACGTTTCAAGGTTATCAGGTTACCAATCTGTATGTTATGAATGTAGACGGAAGCGGTATTGTGAATCTCACCAAAAGCCTTGACCGAGATGCTGACAATCCTCAATGGGAAGGAAACGGACAGGGAATTTATTTTCAATACGATGATTTTGGCGATACCAAAGTAGGACACGTTACCCTCACAGGAAAAGTCAAAACCGTGATAGATGGTTTGGGAGGCTTAGCAATAGGCAGACCTTACAATGCTGGAACTTTTACCGTTGCCAACAACAACAGCATTGCCTTTACGCAAGGCGGAACTGAACATCCTGCGGATTTAGCTGTTTGGAATGCAGGCAAAACCAGGCGAATTACGGCAGTGAACGACGACCTTTTTGCCTACCGTAAAATTGGTAAAACCGAAGAAATTTTCTGGGAATCTTCTTATGATAAAAAAAGAATGCAAGGTTGGATTGTCACCCCTCCAGATTTTGATCCAACGAAAAAATATCCATTCATTTTAGAAATTCACGGTGGGCCATTTGCCATGTATGGGCCTTCATTTGCTTACGAAATTCAAGCTTATGCCGCTGCAGGTTATGTAGTGCTTTACGCTAATCCACGCGGAAGCACGGGTTACGGACAAGAATTTGGAAACTCCATTCACCACGATTATCCCAATCACGATTACGATGACCTCATGTCTGGCGTAGATGCCGTGATTGCGAAAGGATATGTAGATACCAATAATTTATTTGTAACTGGAGGCTCTGGCGGCGGAGTTTTAACGGCTTGGATAGTGGGTAAAACCAATCGTTTTAAAGCAGCAGTAGTTGCAAAACCAGTTATCAATTGGTACAGCTTTGTTCTACACGCCGATAGCCCCGCTTTTTTTGCCAAATATTGGTTCGGAAAAATGCCGTGGGAAGACGTAGAATATTACCACCGCCGTTCGCCAATTTCGCTGGTTGGCAATGTAAAAACTCCCACTATGCTGTTGACTGGTGAACAAGATTTTCGTACGCCCATCTCAGAATCCGAGCAATATTACGCTGCTTTAAAACTTCAAGGAGTTGAAGCCGCCATGGTTCGCATTCCGAATGCCTCGCACGGTTTGGAGAATCGCCCAAGTATGTTGCTCAATAAATCGGCTTCAATCTTGAGTTGGTTTAATCATTACAAAGACAAGAAATGAACGATACGCATTTTGATACCGTCATTATTGGAGGTGGAATATCGGGCATTAGTGCCGCTGACTATTTACAAGCGGACTGCCCCACCAAAACTTACATCATTTTGGAAGGGCGGAAAAACATCGGCGGTAAGTACGATTTATTTCATTATCCGGGTATTCGTTCCGACTCCGCTTTGTACACGTTTGGACTTGCTTTACAGGCGTGGACAAATGATATCAGCCGTTCACCAAAAGAGTTCACAAAATCCAAAGACATGGCGAATGGTGCCAATGTGATTTTGCAAACGATTTTAAGTGTAGATAAAACGTAAGTTTAAGATATAAAACTTGAACCTTAAAACGAACCATCAAAAAAAAGAAAAATGAATAAATCAATATTTTTTTCTGTAACAGGCGTAGCACTGTTACTGTTTTTTTCTTGTCAGCAAGAAAAACGAACAGCAACAGCAATGCCAGAGGGTACAATCGCTGAGCAGCTTAGCTTTGTTAAAAACAAGACTAATTTTGAAAATGAAAGTGAACGGTTGCAAGCCCTTTTTGAAGTCTATGCGCTTAACCAACTTCAAGCTTCACCAATAATGGCAACTTTCTTTGGCAAACCCGGGTATGATAATTTATGGGATGATCTCTCACCCGCGGGTACACAAAAGAAATTAGCCACCTTAAAATTATTTAACCAAACGAGGGATTGGTTTGCTATCAAGGATTTGACAGAAGAAGATGCCGTCAATTTCAATATTTTTAACCGGTCCGTGAACGATCAATATGCCCTTAAAAGTCAGTTTCCTGAGCAGTATATCATCATCGAACAAAGCAAAGGATTCCATCAGCTTCTCCCTGAAGTTCTTCAAATGATGCCTGCCAATTCCGCGGCCGAGGTTGAAAACATACTGGCGAGATTGCAAGGAATACCTAAATTACTGGAACAAGCCCAGACAACCTTGACCGAAGGAATTGAGAAAGGAATTGTTATGCCACGAAATACTATGGTACTAGTACCCAATCAGCTAAAACAACTCACTTCAGATAAACCTGAAGAAAGTGTTTTTTACGCCCCATTCGCCAACCTCAAAGAAGGAATTACTATAGAAGGAAGGGCGTCTATACAAGGTGATGTTCAAAAGATTATAGCAAACGAAGTGAACCCTGCGCTGGTCAAGTTTACCCAGTTTATGGAGGATGAATATCTGCCCAAAGCACGCGAAAGTTATGGTCTCAATGCATTGCCCAATGGAGAGGCTTGGTATAATGAACTTATAAAGTTTCATACCACTACGACCATGACTGCCCAAGAAATTCATGATTTAGGGCTATCGGAAGTAGCGAGAATAAGACAAGAGATGGAAAAATTGAAGTCGGATATTGGCTTCAAAGGTGACCTCAATGCGTTTAATAATTTTCTAAGA